>NZ_JBSGZV010000013.1:190351-219343 GCF_053611185.1 Streptomyces sp. NPDC054834
GCTCCGAGGGAGCCGCCCGGCCTTTTCGCCGGATGGACGAGGCTCAGCTGCTGACGCCGAGCGTGAGCGTGCCGGTGTAGCCGGCGGAGGTGGAGCCGGTGACGGTCATGAGGCCGGACGAGGCGCCTCCGTCGTCGTAGATGCCGTCCTGGGCGAGGGTGGTGCGGGTGGTCGTGTTGGTCGAGTAGGGCGAGACCCTCGCGACAGCCGTGGTGATGGACTCGTTGATGAAGAGCTGGCCCGTGTGCACGGTCGTACCGCCGGTGAAGGAGCCGTCGGAGGTCAGGGTGACGCCCGTGTGCACCTTCACGTGGATATGGATGCAGCGGCCCCGGTACCAGCCCGGGTAGATGGTCGTGATGTTGGCGACGCCGCTGGAGTTGGTGAGCACGCCGCCGCGCAGGAAGGTGCGGTCGTCCGACTCGTTGTGGCCGTTGTTGCCGACGTAGCCGGAGTACTCGCCGAGCGCGTCGGTGTGCCAGACCTCCACCAGGGCGTTGCTGATGGGGGTGCAGGCGGAGTTGACTACGGTCAGGGCGAGCTTGAACGGGATGCCCGCCTTGCCTTCGGTGATGTCGGTGCGGACGAGCGCTCCGTCGAGGTAGTAGGGGCCTTCGGTCATCTCCTTCGTGAGGGTGCAGACGGCCGCGGCGTCGACCGGGGCGGTGTCCGGTGTCTGCGCGGCGGCGGAGGCTGCCCCGGGGGTGGCAGCGGCACCTACGGCCAGGGCCGCTGCCGTCGTCCCGGTGGCGATCAACACGGTGCGGCGTCCGACCGGGCGGTCGTCGGAGCCGGCCTCTTGTGCGTGTGGGGTATCTGTCATGAACACGGCACCGTAGAGAGGCATGCTGTCGATAGGCTGTCAGTTCGGCAAAGCAACAGGGCGTCAAGGCTCCGGTTGGCCAAGGGCCGCGGGTGAGCCGGGACCGCGCCGCAACTGTCGAAGAGTTTCGGGTGGGTGCGCGGGCCGTTGACGCGGGGCGGGCCCGAACCTACGGTCCGCCTCGTCCGGTGTTCCGATCCCCGTTCGACATCACGAACCACTCTCGCGCACCACCCCACCCCCAGGAGCCCGCGTGAGCCGCCGCACCGCTCTTCTCGCCCTGCCCGCCGCCGTCCTGCTCGCCCTCGTCCCGACGACCGCCTCCGCCTATCCCAACCCGGGCGAGGTCACCGGTGACGTCGTCGTGCACGACCCGACGATGATCCGCTCCTCGTCCGGGCGGTATCTGCTGTACGCCACCGGGGGCGGCCTCGGCTACAAGACCTCCACCGACCGGATCGCCTTCAGGGCGGGCGGCGACGCCTTCGGCAGCAAGCCGAGTTGGTGGTCGTCGTACGCGACGGAAGCCTGGGCCCCCGACATCTCGTACCACGGGGGCAAGTACCTGATGTACTACGCCGTCTCGACCTTCGGCTCCAACAAGTCGGCCATCGGGCTGGCCGGTTCCGCCACCGGACTGCCCGGCTCCTGGACCGACTACGGCGTCGTCTACACCTCCACCACCTCCAGCGACTACAACGCCATCGACCCGAACCTCTTCGCCGACGACGACGGCAGGTGGTGGCTGTCCTTCGGCAGTTGGTGGACGGGCATCAAGATGATCCGGATCGACCCGTCGACCGGGAAGCAGTACTCGGGGGACACCACCCGTTACTCCATCGCGTCCCGGCCGGCCGGCAGCAAGGCCGTGGAGGCCCCGTACGTCGTCGAACGCAACGGCTACTACTACCTCTTCGCTTCCTACGACGTCTGCTGCCAGGGCACCAGCTCGACGTACAAGGTGAAGGTGGGGCGCGCCGCGAGCGTCACCGGGCCGTACTACGACAAGAGCGGCGTCGCGATGACCAACAACGGCGGCACCGCCGTGCTGGAGTCGCACGGCAGCGTCATCGGGCCCGGCGGGCAGTCCATCATGAACGACTCCGACGGTGACCTCATCGTCTACCACTACTACGACGGCGACGACAACGGCACACCCAAGCTCGGCATCAACCTGCTGAACTGGAGCACCGGCTGGCCCGTCGCCTACTAGGGCAGCGGCCCCAGCCGGTTACCCCGTCTGTCCCATCCCGGCCGCGTTCGGCCAGCTCTGTGCGTTGGGCCAGCCGGTGGCCGGAGCCGGGGTCAGGCCGGCGGCTGGGGCCGGGGCGGTCATGCCGCGTACCTGGGCCGCGGTGAGACCGCCGCGGGCGGGGACGCCCGGCGGGGTGGGGCCGGTCGCCGCGGGGACGGGCACAGGCGCGGGGACAGACACGGGCGCGGGCGCGGGCACCGGCACCGGAGTGGGGAACGGCGTCGGGGCGGGCACGGGCGCGACCGGCTGGGGTGGCTGCTGGGGCATCTGCTGCGGCATCTGCTGCGGCATCTGCTGCGGCATCTGCTGCGGCATCTGCTGGGGGATCGCCTGCGGCATCTGTTGCGGTACGGCCTGAGCTGCCGCCGGCATCGGCATCCCGCCGCCGACCGACGGTGCGGCGGCGGGGAGCGGCATGCCGGTGCCGGCGGCCGGGGCGACTGGCAGCCCCGGGGTGGGGCCGGCGGCGACGGCCTGCGCGGCAAGCCCCAGCATTCCGGCCCCGTTGGTCTCGCTGACCAGCCGGTCGACAGCCGCCGTACCCGAGCTGTAGTTGGTCCCTGTACCCAGCTCGGGTACGGCGGCTCCCCTCCTGGTCCCGTAGAGCACCGACTCCAGGCCGGATACCAGGCGACGCACGTCGACCTGGGGGCGCACCACGAGCCGCAGGAAGCGGCTGGACGAACCGATCTTGTTGCCGCACTCGCGGACCAGGATCCGGTGCTCGGTGAGCATCCGGTCCCGGACCACGGTGCCTTCGGCGCCGACGGGAAGGCGCACGAAGAGGAAGTTGCCCTGGGAGGGGTACACGGTCAGCCCGGGCAGTGCGGAGAGCTGGCTGGCCATGTCGAGGCGGTCACGGCGGACCTGCATGAGGCTCTGCGCGTACTCGGCGCCGTGCTCCTTCAGCATGAACACCACGTGCTCGGCGAAGGAGTTGAGGTTCCACTTGGGAAGCATGGAGCGGACCTTGGTCGCGAGGGCGGGGTTCGCGACCAGGTAGCCGAAGCGGATGCCGTGCAGGCCGAAGTTCTTGCCGAGGCTGCGGAGCACGACCACGTTCGGCCGCAGCATCGCTTCCTGGACCACGCTCGGGTCGGCCTCCGCGTCGGCGAACTCCAGGAAGGACTCGTCGACGACCACGAGGTCGAGGTCGGCCATCGAGTCCATGAACTGCACCACCTGCTGCTTGCGCAGGTAGCCGCCGTCGGGGTTGTTGGGGTTGCAGATGACCGCGACCCGGGTGCCGCGGGCCCGGATGAACTCGGCGTACTGGGCGAGGTCGAGGGCGAAGCCGCTCGATTCCTGGAGCGGGTACATGTCCACCCGCTTGCCGGTCTCCATCGGCTGGTCGGTCCAGCGGCCGAAGGTGGGGACCGGGATGGCGAGGGACTCGCGGACCAGCAGGTGGTCGATCCAGGTGATCAGCTCGGTCGAGCCGTTGCCCATCGCGACGCACTGCGGTGGGAGCTGGAGCAGGTTGCACAGCTCGGCCGTGATGGTGTCGGCGCTGCTGGGGTAGTACGTGATGATGTCGCGCAACCGCCCCGCCATGGACTCGAACATGGCGGGAGTGGGGAAGTAGGGGTTGCACGGGATGCAGAAGTCCACCGGGCCCGACCCGTCGCCCTCGCGCGTCAGCGCCGCCATCGAGGGGCTGTGCGCCGCCGTGTTGCGGAACAACGAGGTGACGTTGTCAGCCAAGGAAACCTCCGTTTATGGGTGGCCCGTGCGGGGGAGCACGGGCCACCCATGTGTACGGAGACCGGCGGGGCGCCGTTCAACGTGTGTGAAAGACGTGTGAGTTCATCTCACGCGCTGAAGGTGTGGATCGTCCTCGTCCGGTATGTCTGCCCGGGCCGGAGCACGGTCGACGGGAAGGACGGCTGGTTCGGCGAGTCCGGGAAGTGCTGCGTCTCCAGGCACAGGGCGTCGCCCTGGCGGTAGGTGTGACCGCCGGTGCCGGTGAGGGTGCCGTCGAGGAAGTTGCCCGAGTAGAACTGGAGGCCGGGCTGGTCGGTGGCGATCTTCAGGGTGCGGCCGGAGTGCGGGTCGTGGAGCGTCGCGACGTGCTCGGGCTTCGCCGTGATGCCCTTGTCCAGGACCCAGTTGTGGTCGTAGCCCTTGGCCTGCACCTGCTGGACGTGGCCGGCCCGGATGTCCCTGCCGATCGCCTTGGTGTGGCGGAAGTCGAAGGGGGTGCCGGAGACCTTCGCCAGCTCGCCGGTGGGTATCAGGCCCGAGTCGGTGGGGGTGTAGCGGGAGGCGGCGATCGTGAGCTCGTGGTTCTCGATCGTGCCGCTGCCCTCGCCGGCCAGGTTCCAGTAGACGTGGCTGGTGAGGTTGACGACGGTGGCCTTGTCGGTGGTGGCCTCGTAGTCGATGTGCCAGTCGCCGTGCTTGGTGAGGGTGTAGGTCACCTTCGCCTTGAGGGTGCCCGGGTAGCCCATCTCGCCGTCGATGCTGGTGTAGTGCAGGTGCAGGCCGACGTCGGAGCCCTTGGTGAAGGGTTCGACGTCCCAGATGTGCTTGTCGAAGCCCTGGGTGCCGCCGTGCAGGCTGTTCACGCCGTCGTTGACGGACAGCTGGTAGGCCTTGCCGTCCAGGGTGAACTGGCCCTTGCCGATGCGGTTGCCGTAGCGGCCGATGAGGGCACCGAAGTACGGGGTCTTCGCCACGTAGTCGTCGATGTTGTCGAAGCCCAGGGAGACGTTGGCGTGCCGGCCGTGCCGGTCCGGGATCTCCAGGGACTGGACGACGCCGCCCCAGTTGAGGACCTTCAGCCGGGTGCCGCCGTTCTCCAGCGACCAGCGGTAGACCTTCGTGCCGTCGGCGAGTTTGCCGAAGGGTTCCTTCACCGGCTTCCTGCCTCCCGAGGCTGCCTGTGCCGTGCCCGTGCCGAGGGTGGTCGCCGCGATACCCGCGGCCGCGGCTCCTGCGATGACCGTACGTCTGTTCAGTTCCACTTGCGGCTCCTGCGAAGGGAGGGGCCCCGCCGTTTCCGACGGGGCCCGAGCTGACTTACGAACCGGACTTGCGCTTGTTCCACACGTCGAAGCCGACCGCGGCCAACAGGGCCAGGCCCTTGATGACCTGCTGCCAGTCGGTGCCGACACTGAGGAGGTTCATGCCGTTGTTCAGCACGCCGAGGACGAGACCGCCGACGATCGCGCCGAGGACGGTACCGACACCACCGCTCATCGACGCGCCGCCGATGAACGACGAGGCGATCGCCTCGAGCTCGAAGTTGACGCCCGCCTTCGGCGAGGCCGCGTTCAGACGGGCGGCGACCACCAGACCCGCCAGGGCCGCGAGCACGCCCATGTTCAGGAACACCTGGAAGGTGACGCGCTGGTCCTTGACGCCGGACAGCTTCGCGGCCGGCAGGTTGCCGCCGATCGCGTAGATGTGGCGGCCGAAGACCGCGTTGCGCATGACGTAGCCGTAGCCGACCACCAGGACGCCGAGGACGATGAGGATGATCGGCGCGCCCTTGTAGCTGGCGAGCAGCAGCGTGACGGAGAGGACGGCGGCGACCAGCGCGACGAGCTTCAGCGCGAACGCCTTCACGGGCAGCACGTCGAGCGCGAACTCCTGCTGCCGGCGCCGGTCACGCACCTCCTGCCACACCACGGAGGCGATGAGGACCAGGCCCAGGAGCACCGTGAGGTTGTGGTAGTTGGTGTTCGGGCCGACCTCCGGCAGGAAGCCGTTGCCGAGCTTCTGGAGACCGTCCGGGAACGGGCCGACGGTCTGCCCCTTGAGCACGATCTCCGTGAGGCCGCGGAAGAGCAGCATCCCGGCGAGCGTGACGATGAACGAGGGTATGCCGAAGTAGGCGATGAGGTAGCCCTGCACCGCGCCCGCGACCGCACCCGTCAGCAGGCACACCGCCGTGGCGAGCGGCCACGCCATGTGGTGGTTCACCGTGAGCACGGCCGCCGTCGCACCGACGAACGCCGTGAGCGAGCCGACCGACAGGTCGATGTGGCCCGCGATGATGACCAGCATCATGCCGATCGCGAGGATCAGGATGTAGCTGTTCTGGAGGACCAGGTTGGAGACGTTGCGCGGCAGCAGCAGGTCCCCGCCCGTCCAGATCTGGAAGAGGACGACGATCAGGCCGAGCGCGATCAGCATGCCGTACTGCCGCATGTTGCGGCGCAGACCGTTCAGCATCAGCTGGAGCAGGCCCTCGTCGCCCGCCGATCCGCTCTTGCCCGGCGGCGCGGGGGCCGGGGTCTTGGCGGTCACATCCGTGCTCATCGGGTTACCTCTTTGTCCTTCGTCATCTGGCGCATCAGCGACTCCTGCGAGGCCTCGGCCCGGGAGAACTCGCCGGTCAGCCGCCCCGCTGCCATGGTGTAGATGCGGTCGCACATACCGAGCAGCTCCGGCAGCTCGGAGGAGATGAAGACGACCGCCTTGCCCTGGGCGGCCAACTGGTCGATGACCGTGTAGATCTCGTACTTGGCGCCGACGTCGATGCCGCGCGTCGGTTCGTCCAGGATCAGCACATCGGGACCGGCGAAGATCCACTTGCTGAGGACGACCTTCTGCTGGTTGCCGCCGGACAGCTTGCCCACCGGCTCGAACACCGTCGGCGCCTTGATGTTCATGGACTTGCGGAAGCCCTCGGCGACCTGCCGCTCCTCGTGCTCGTCGACCACGCCCCGCTTGGCGACCTTGGTCAGCGCGGTCAGCGAGATGTTGCGGTTGATGGTGTCGATGAGGTTGAGGCCGTAGTGCTTGCGGTCCTCGGTGACGTAGGCGATGCCGTGCTTGACCGCCTCGGCGACGGACTTGGTACGGATCTCCTTGCCGTCCTTGAGGACCGTGCCGCCCGCGTACCGGCCGTAGGAACGGCCGAAGACGTTCATGGCCAGCTCGGTGCGGCCGGCGCCCATGAGGCCCGCGATGCCGACGATCTCCCCGCGCCGCACCTCGATCGACACGTCGTCGACCACCTTGCGCTGCTGGTCGATCGGGTGGTGCACGGTCCAGCCGCGGATCTCCAGGGCCGGGGCCGCGCCCTCCTCCGGCTCGTGCGGGGTGCGCTCGGGGAACCGGTGGTCGAGGTCGCGGCCGACCATGCCGCTGATGATCCGGTCCTCGGTCGTCTCCTCGGCCTTCACGTCGAGCGTCTCGATGGAGCGCCCGTCGCGGATGATCGTCACCGAGTCGGCGACCCGGCGGATCTCGTTCAGCTTGTGGGAGATGATGATCGAGGTGATGCCCTGATTCTTCAACTCCAGGATGAGGTCCAGGAGTTTGCCGCTGTCCTCGTCGTTCAGGGCAGCCGTCGGCTCATCCAGGATGAGCAGCTTCACCTTCTTCGACAGCGCCTTGGCGATCTCCACGAGCTGCTGCTTGCCCACGCCGATGTCGGCGACGCGGGTCTCCGGGTGGTCGGTCAGACCGACCCGGCGCAGCAGTTCGGTGGCGTGCTTGAGCGTCTCGTTCCAGTCGATGAGCCCGCCCCTGGCGTGCTCGTTGCCGAGGAAGATGTTCTCCGCGATGGAGAGGTACGGCACCAGCGCGAGCTCCTGGTGGATGATCACGATGCCGTGCTGCTCGCTGGCCCGGATGTCCTTGAACTCGCAGGTCTCACCCTCGAAGAGGATGTCGCCCTCGTAGGTGCCGTGCGGATGGACGCCGGAGAGCACCTTCATCAGGGTGGACTTGCCGGCGCCGTTCTCCCCGCAGATGGCGTGGACCTCGCCCTGCCGGACCGTCAGCGTGACGTCCGACAGCGCCTTGACACCGGGAAAGGTCTTGACGATCGAGCGCATTTCCAGGACGGGTCCCGCCATGGTTGTGCCTTCCAATCAGTGTGTGGTCGGGGTGGGCGGGATCACTTGAGCTGGGCGTCGGTGTAGTAGCCGCCCTTGACCAGGACGTCCTCGTAGTTGGTCTTGTCGACGCTCACCGGCTGGAGCAGGTAGGCGGGGACGACCTTGGTGCCGTTGTTGTACGACTTGGTGTCGTTGACCTGCGGCTTCTTGCCCTTGATGAGGTCGTCGACCATGGTCGTGGCGACCGTGGCGAGCTTGCGCAGGTCCTTGTAGACGGTCTGCGTCTGCTGGCCGGCGATGATCGACTTCACCGAGGCGATCTCGGCGTCCTGGCCGGTGATGACCGGCAGCGGCTTGCTCCCGGAGCCGTAGCCGTCCGACTTCAGCGCGGCGAGGATGCCGATGGAGATGCCGTCGTAGGGCGAGAGCACGGCGTCGACCTTGGCGCTCGAGTACTTGGAGGTCAGGATGTCCTCCATACGCTTCTGCGCGGTGGCGCCGTCCCAGCGCAGGGTGGTGACCTTGTTCAGCGCGGTCTGCCCGGACCTGACGACCAGCTGCTTCTTGTCGATGTACGGCTGGAGCACGCTCATCGCGCCGTTGAAGAAGTAGCGGGTGTTGTTGTCGTCGTTGGAGCCGGCGAACAGCTCGATGTTGAACGGGCCCTTCTTGCCGCTGTCCAGGCCGAGCTTGTGCACGATGTACGTGCCCTGGAGCTTGCCGACCTTCTCGTTGTCGAACGAGGCGTAGTAGTCGACGTTCTTGGTGCCGAGGATCAGGCGGTCGTAGGAGATGACCGGGATGTTGGCGTCCGCGGCCTCCTGGAGCACGTTGTTCAGGGACTTGTTGTCGATGGCCGCGATGATCAGGCCCTTGACGCCCTGCGTGATCAGGTTCTCGATCTGGGAGACCTGGGTGTCCGGGTCGTCCTCGCCGTAGACCAGCTTGGTCTTGTAGCCCTTGGCCTCGAGGTCCTTGACGACGTTCTTGCCGTCGGAGATCCAGCGCTCGGAGGACTTCGTCGGCATCGCGATGCCGATCGTGCCGCCCTTGGAGCTGCCCTTGGACTCCTTGCTGCCGCCGTCGCTGTTCTGACCGCAGGCGGTCAGGGTGAGGGCGAGGGAGGCGGCTCCGGCTACGGCGGCTATGGCGGCTCTGCGAGTACGCATGATCATCATCCTTGATGTGTGGGAGCGGGCTCGGTCTGGCGGTGCGTGGACGGCTCGACAGGCGGTGCCGGGACGACCGATATGCGTTGGATTCTGTTGGTTCACGTCTTATTTTGTGAAGCGCGTCGTCCGGAACGTTATGCGGAAGTTCCGAACCGCTTCAGATCGCCGGGCAGCCGTGAACCGAGGGGCGCCATGTCGCCGTCGACTCCGTGCCGTGCGAGCAGGTCCAGGGCCAGCCGGCCGCGCCGCACCCGCTCTCGGGCGGTGGCCAGGGTCAGGTCCCGCACGTGGTGGCCGTACGGGTAGATACCGGGAGCCTTGGACAGGCCGAACTTCAGGTAGAGCGGCGCGCCGCGCCTGATCAGCTCGGCGACCTCGTACATGCGGATGTATCCGCCGAGGTCGTCGGGGGCCTCGATGTACATGTCCATGGGGGCGCCGGAGACCCGTCTGATCTCCGTGAGGTGATCGAGCGTCAGGTCGCTGGGCACGTTGACGGAGTCGGCACCGAGCCCCTCGTACACCGCATACGAGGCGGGGTTGACCGGTCCGATCAGCGCCGAGACCTTCAGGGTGGTGTCGGCGGGGATGATGCCCTGTCGGCGCGCCCGGTGCAGCGTCCACAGCACGCCCTCGTCGGCGACGAGGAGGCACTTGACGCCCAGCTCGGTGGCGCGGACGGCGTCCTCGACACAGCCGGCGACCGCGTCGTGGCCGCGTGCCCTCAGGCCCGCGCCGCGCGAGTCGGAGCGCACCGAGCCGCCGATGTCCCAGGTGCCGCGGGGGCCCGTGAACAGGCAGAGTTCGATGTCGCGTTCGTCGGTGGCGTCGACCATCTCGGTGATCTCGGCGTCGGTCAGCATCCACACACCGCTGCCCTGGCTGATGCGGTGGATGGGCACGTCGAGTCGCGAGGCCTCCTTCAGGACGACCGCCAGCGCCTCGGGGCCCTCGCACGAGGGGATCTCGGTGCGCCAGCGACCGCCGCCCGGGAAGGAGTGGGGCGAGGCGTCGGCGGGGTCGAGGGCGGGCGCGCCCAGGCCGAGCGCGGTGAGCGCCTGCTCACCGGGCCTGCGGGCTGCCGTGGCGGAAGCGTCGGTCACAAGCTGTCCTTAGTGTTCGGTATTTCGGACGAGGTTCGCGGCTCGGGGTATGAAAAAGCTGGGGTGTACGCCGGTACGGGGGTCGTCAGGTCACCCCCGTACCGGCGTACGGCTAGGGGCGGAGCAGCACCTTGCCGACCTTCGGGTCGCCTGCCCCGACCAGCTCGATGGCCTGCGAGAACTCGGTCAGCGGCAGCTCGTGCGTGACCAGCGGCAGCGGATCCAGCAACCCGGCGCCGAACACCCGGACCGTGTGCGCCCAGGCGTCCGGCGGCGCACCGAAGACGGTGTGCACCTCCAGCTGCCGTACGACGAGGTCGGTCGGGTCGAGGCCGTCGGCGCCCGCCGCCGGGATGCCCGTCAGGACCAGGCGCCCGCCGCGCCTGAGCAGGGAGGCGGCGGTACGCGCGGCGGAGGTGGACCCGGCGGTCTCGATGACCACGTCGAAGTCGTCCGGGAGCTCCTGGTCCTTCAGCCGGAAGCCGGTGGCGCCGAACTGCCGCGACAGCGCCTCGCGGTCGTTCCGGGTGCCCACGACCAGCAGCTCGGCCGGGGACACCGCCTTCAGGAACTGCACGGCGAACATCCCGAGGGTGCCCGTGCCCACCACCGCCATCCGCTCGCCCGGCTGGGCGTTCGCCTTCAGCGCGGCGGCCGCGATACAGGCGGCCGGCTCCAGCAGGGCGGCGGCGGTGAGGTCGGCGTCGTCCGGCAGCGCGTGCAGCAGCCGGGCCGGAAGGGTGAGCGTGGTGGCCATGGCGCCCGGCTGGGTGAAGCCGGTCTCCTCGTACCCCGCGGTGCACAGGGTGGTCTCGCCCGCGTGGCAGCGGTCGCACACCTGGCAGTTGCGGAAGCCCTCTCCGACGACCTTGCGGCCGACCAGGCTCCCCGGCACCCCGGCGCCCACCGCCCGCACGGTCCCGGACCACTCGTGGCCGGGCGTGAGCGGGTAACGGACGTACCCCTCGGGCCGGTTGCCCTGGTACACCTCGCGGTCGCTGCCGCAGATGCCGACGGCGTGCACGGCGACCAGGGCCTCGCCCGGCCCCGGCTCGCGGGGCTCGTGCGGGACGACCCGGTGGGCGCCCGGTGCCTCGACGACGACGGCGGTGCTCACTTCTCGGTGCCCTTCGGCTTGCGCTGTTCCCAGCCCTCGGCCCACAGGTCGAACCGGGCCTGCTGCTGCGGGAACTCGGCCGCCGCGTCGGTGTCCAGCTCGACGCCGAGACCCGGCTTGTCGGAGAGGTGGAAGTAGCCGTCGACGACCTCGGGGGCGCCCTTGACGACCTTCTTGATCTCCGCGTCGGCGAAGTCGTTGAAGTGCTCGAGGATCTTGAAGTTGGGGGAGGTGAAGCCGACCTGGAGGCTCGCGGCCGTCAGGACCGAGCCGCCCACGTTGTGCGGGGCCACCAGCATGTAGTGGGTCTCCGCGGTGGCGGCCAGCTTCCGGGTCTCCCAGATGCCGCCGATGTGGCCGACGTCCGGCTGGATGATGTCCACGGCCTGGCTGTCGAAGAGCTCGCGGAACTCGATCCGGTCGTGGATGCGCTCACCGGTGGCCACCGGGATGTCCACTTTGGCGGCGACCTTCTCCAGCGCCTTGAGGTTCTCCGGCGGCACCGGCTCCTCCAGCCAGGCCGGCTTGAAGGGGGCCAGCTCCTTGGCCAGCCGGACGGCGGTGGCGGGGGAGAAGCGGCCGTGCATCTCCAGCATCAGCTCGGCGTCCGGGCCGATCGCGTCCCGCACGGCCTCGATGAGGGAGACGGCGTACAGGGACTGCTCGTGGTCGAGCTCGAAGTGGCCGGTGCCGAAGGGGTCGATCTTGAGCGCCTTGTAGCCGCGCTCCATGACTCCCTGGGCGGCCTTGTGGTACGCCTCCGGGGTGCGCTCGGTGGTGTACCAGCCGTTGGCGTACGCCTTCACCTTGTCGGTGACCTTGCCGCCCAGCAGCTGCCAGACGGGCACGCCCAGGGCCTTGCCCTTGATGTCCCAGCAGGCCATCTCGACGACCGCGATGCCGGACATCACGATCTCACCCGCACGGCCGTAGTCGCCGTACTTCATACGGCGTACGAGGTCCTCGACCGCGAACGGGTCGGAACCGAGAATGTGGTTGGCCTCGGCCTCCCGCAGGTAGCCGATCAGCGCGTCGGTGTGACCGAGCATCCGGGTCTCGCCGACTCCGGTGATCCCCTCGTCGGTGTGCACCTGGACGTAGGTCAGGTTGCGCCACGGCGTCCCGACCACGTGTGTGCTGATTCCGGTGATGCGCACGGCGGTTGCCTCTCAGCTGTTCGAGATTTCGTCACACGTTCGAAATGCTGGCGTGACAGTAAGGATGGGGCGGCAGGGGTGTCAATGGGTCGAACAGGTAACGGTTTCGACAAGTCTTTCGAGAGCTCTTTCGGTCCCCCACCAAACCTTCACAAGGGTGCCTAGGAACGTTACCGTCCGGGAACTTAGTCTTCCCGCGTCATGGACTACTGCCACCCGTGCCGACGGCACCTCAACGGCGCCCTCGCCTGCCCCGGGTGCGGCGCACCGGCCACGACGTCCCACGCGTACGCGCAGACGGGCGCGCCCGGGACGCCGTACGCGTACGAGGGGTACCCGCAGGGGGGCATGGAAGAGTCCCACCTCGGCGAGTCGCACCCGGAGGGCCCTCGCTCCGGCGGCGAACCGCACGAGCACGCGGCGGACGGGCGAGGCGAAGCGGGTGAAGGGGGCGAGGAGGACGACTCCGGCGACGAACCGCAGGGCCGGGCGGCGAACCGGCGCCGGGCGCGTGGCCGCGGGGACGACGGAGGACCCGCGGACCCGGCCGCGAGCCGTCGCGATCGCAAGGCCGCGGCGCACCGCCGCCGTCGCCGGCGCACCCTCCTGATCGCCGCGGGCTTCGTCCTGGCGGCGGGCGGCCTGAGCCTCGCCGAGCTGGGCATCGACGCCCCCGGTTTCTCTAGCCCGGACCCCGCGGCGGCCGGGGGCGAGTCCGCGGACGGCGGTACGTCGACCTCCGGCCCGCAGCGGACGGCCAAGCCCCTGGACGACGCCTCGCGGGGTGCCGGCGGCACTGCCTCGGCGGACCCGTCCTCGTCCCCGTCGGCCTCGGAGTCCGCCAAGGACAAGGACAAGGACAAGGCGTCCGCATCCCCGGACGGCAAGGACACCGACCAGGCGCAGCAGTCGGCGACCACGGGCGCCGGCGGCGCCACAGCGGCCCCGACGACGCCGGCGACGACCCAGCCGACGGCCACGCCGACCGCCGATCCGACCACGTCCGACCCGACTCCGAAACCTTCGCCTACGCAGACGTGCAATCGGTTCCTGTGGTGGTGCACGTGAGCTGACGGCGGCTCCGGGGCTCTTATGGCCCTCGGGGCTGCCCGGCGGCCATGTCCCAGCCGCTGGGCCCGGCACGCCGGCCTGCGGTGGTTGTCATCGGCTGCCGGCTCCGCCACGCTCGGACCAGCCCGCGCGGGCCGGCCCCATTCCCCCCGCTCACCCGCCTCGGTGGGGTGCCGCCCGTTTTCTGCGGCCCGATCCACCGGGCTGCGTTACGCCGGGCTGACCGCCACCACCAGGCCCCGCTCGGCCGCCGGGCTGGCCGCAGCCGAGACCCGTACCGCCACCGCGCGGGCCACCCGGCCGGTACGGGAGGCGGTTGCCAGGAGGAAGGGCTGGAGGTGTTCCAGGCCGGCCACGATCAGTTCCTCGCCCGCGACCAGGGCCGGCCGGGCCGCCTTGGTGGCCGCCGCGGCCGCCTCCGTGAGGTCGGCGAGGGGCGGCAGGGTGGCGCGGACGACGTCGGCGGCGACCGCGGCCGTGCGCTCCGCCAGGGCCACCTGGAGGGGCAGCAGGGGGGCGAGCGCGGCGGTCAGGGCGTCGGCGATGCGGCGCAGCTCGGGCGTGGAGTCGCGCAGGACCTCGGCCGCCGCCCGGAGCACCGGGGTCAGGGCCAGCAGGAGACCCGCGGCGAGCCCCGCGGTCGCGGGCAGCAGCGGGGACAGCGCCTCGGTCAGCTCCCCGGCCACGGCCGCCCACTCCGCCACCGCCGGCTCCACCGCGTCCAGTACCGGAAGCAGGCTGTCGCCGAGGGCGGCGAGCAGGGCCTGGGCCGGTTCGCCGACCGGGTGCGTGGCCAGCGGGGCGCCGGTCGTGCCCAGCCGGGTCAGGGTGTCGACGATGCGGTAGAACGCCTCCTGCGCCTGCGGTGAGGCGCTGGCCTCGGCCAGTTCGGCCGTCGTCTGGCGCAGCACCCGCAGCAGTTCGGTGCCCGAACCGTCCCGTGGGTCGAGGGTGTTGATCGCGATCTTCGTGATGTTGCCGGCCGTGTCCAGGAGCTGGCCGGTGATGTCGGTCGTGCTGCGTGCCATGCGCAGCATGTCGTCCCTGCTGGGGAGCGAAGGAATCGTCGCCATGGGGCCCCTCCCGCCTCGCCGCCGCCCGTTTCGGGCGCACCCGCCACCAGCATGCCCGCTGCGGCCCGTCCGCAGGAGACATCGGGGCGACGAGGGCGTCAACAGACGGGTGGGGCGGTTGAGTCGAAGGGACGCGTCGCGCCGTATTCGATCTAGGGAATCACCCGGAGGAGGCACGCGGATGACGCAGGAGATCACCGTCCACGGCACGGTCGCCGACGGCTTCGAGGCGGTGCGCGAGGAGTTCGCCGCGTTCGTCGCAGCGGAGCGGGACGACTACGAAGGGCAGTTGTGCGCGTACGTCGACGGGCGGCGGGTCGTCGACCTGTGGGCGGGTGAGGACGTCGACGGAGGCTCCCTGTACGGGGTGTACTCGTCGACCAAGGGAGCCGCCCATCTGGTCGTGGCGCTGCTCGTGCAGGACGGCACACTGGAACTGGACCGCAAAGTCACCTACTACTGGCCGGAGTTCGCCGCCGAGGGCAAGGGCGCGCTGACCCTGCGCGATCTGCTGGCGCACCGCGCGGGCCTGGTCGGCACCGACACCGGCTTCACCACGGCGGAGCTGGCCGACGACCGGGCGATGGCCGAACGTCTCGCCGACCAGCGGCCGTTCTGGCGGCCGGGCACGGGCTTCGGCTACCACGCGCTGGTCATCGGCGCCCTGACCGGCGAGGTCGTGCGGCGGGCCACCGGCCATACGATCCAGGAGCTGCACGAGGAGCGGGTGCGTGCCCCCTACGGTCTGGACTTCCATCTGGGCCTGCCCCCCTCCCGGGAGCCCCGCTTCCGCACCGTCCAGCCGATGCTGCCGACCGCGAAGCAGCAGGCCCTGCTGGACGAGCTGCCGACCGGGCCGCACACGCTGGCGTCCATCGCCTTCAACCGGCACGCGGCCGAGCCGACCGACCTCCAGGCGCTGCCCAACGACCCACTGATCCGCGCCAAGGGCCCGGCGTCGGTCGGCGGGGTCGCCTCGGCGCGCGGGCTTGCCGGGCTGTACGCGGCGGTGATCAGCGACGTCGACGGCAAGGCGCCGCTGCTCAAGCCCGACACGGTGGCGGAGTTCGGGCAGTTGCACTCCGCCGGGTACGACCTGGTGGCCCAGGCCCACAAGTCGTACGGCCTGGGCTTCCAGGCGACAGCGGACGCCTGGCACCACTTCCTCGGCGCGGGAGCGTTCGGGCACGCCGGCGTGGGCGGCTCCCAGGCCTTCGCGGACCCGCGCAGCGGCCTCGCCTACGGCTACACCCGCCGCCGGCACGTCTTCCCGGGCGGCGCGGCCCCGGAGAACGACCGGCTGGCGAGGGCGGTGCACCGGGCGGCGCTGGACATCTGACGCGGCCCGTCGAGCCGGGCACCCGTGAAGTGATGAAGGCCGCACCCCACGTCCAAGGGTGCGGCCTCCGTCGTAGCAACGAGTGCCGTCAGGCGGGCGTCACGGTGATTCCGCCACCGGTCAGAGTTTGACGATCATCTTCCCGGTGTTGTCGCCGCGCAGCACGCCGAGGAACGCCTCCAGGTTGTTCTCGATGCCCTCGACGACCGTCTCGCGGTACTTGAGCTCGCCGGAGCGGACCCAGGCGCCGACCTCCTGGACGAACTGCGGCTGGAGGTCGTAGTGGTCGCTGACCAGGAAGCCCTCGATGCGGCCACGGGTCTGGATGAGGCGGGCGAGGTTCTTCGGGCCGGGGGCGGGCTCGGTGTTGTTGTAGACCGAGATCATGCCGCAGACCGCGATCCGGCCGCCCTGGTTGAGCAGGCCGATGGCCGCCTCGAGGTGGTCGCCGCCGACGTTGTCGAAGTAGACGTCGACACCGTCGGGGGCGGCCTCGCGCAGCTGCTCGCTCACGGACCCGTTCCGGTAGTTGAACGCGGCGTCGAAGCCGTACTCCTCCACCAGCAGCTTCACCTTCTCGTCGGACCCGGCCGAGCCGATGACCCGCGAGGCGCCCTTGAGCTTGGCGATCTGGCCGACCTGGCTGCCGACGGCACCTGCCGCGCCGGAGACGAAGACGGAGTCGCCCTCCTTGAAGGAGGCGGTGCGCAGCAGGCCGGCGTAGGCGGTGAGGCCGGTCATGCCGAGGACGCCGAGGTACGTCGACAGGGGTGCGGCCTCGGGGTCGACCTTGACGGCGTGCTTCGCGTCCACGACCGCGTACTCGCGCCAGCCGAAGAAGTGCAGCACGTGGTCACCGGCGGCGATGCCCTCGGCGTTGGAGGCGACGACCTCGCCGACCGCCCCGCCCTGCATGACCTTGCCCAGCTCGAAGGGGGCGACGTACGAACGGGCCGCACTCATACGGCCGCGCATGTAGGGATCGACGGAGAGGTACTTGTTCCGCACCAGCACCTGCCCCTCGCCCGGGGTGGGGACCTCCGCCTCGACCAGGGCGAAGTCCTCGGGCTTCGGCCAGCCGACCGGGCGGCTGAGCAGGTGCCATTCGCGGTTGATCATGACAGTGCCTTTCGAATTTACTTCAGTACCTGAAATAACCATGCTCCTAAAAATTTCAGGATGTCAAGTAACGGAGTATCCTTGAGGGCATGTCCAGCCCACAGAAGACCCGCCGCCCCGACGAGCTGACCATGGAGGTCGTCGAGCTCATCGGGGACGTCGTGTCCCGGTTCTACGCCGACTACGAGGAGGCGGCGGGCGAGCACGCGCTCACCGGCGCACAGGCCCGGTTGCTGAGTCTGCTTTCCCTGGAACCGCTGCCCATGCGCAAGCTGGCGCAGAAGCTGAAGTGCGAGCCGTCGAACGTCACCGGGATCGTGGACCGGCTGGAGAACCGCGGCCTGGTGGAGCGCCGCCCCGACCCGGCCGACCGCCGGGTGAAGCTGGCCGCCGCCACGGACGAGGGCCGCCGGGTCGCCCGGGACCTGCGAGAGGGCCTGCGCTTCGCCCGCGAACCGCTGGCCGGGCTGTCCGACGAGGAGCGGCTCGCGCTGCGGGACCTGCTGCGGCGGATGCTGGACGCCTGAGGGCTCCACGCCTGAGGGCTGGACGCCTGAGGCCCGCGCCGGGGCCCCGACACGCCCCGATAGGGTTCCCCCATGCGTGATCTCGGGGTGGGTTTCGGTTATCTCCTGAAGGGCCAGCGCTGGGTGGCCCGGCACGGCAAGCAGTACGGCTTCGGCCTGCTCCCCGGCCTGATCGCCCTGGTCCTGTACGCGGCGGCGCTGGTCGCGCTCGCCGTGTGGGGCCAGGACTTCGTCGCCTGGACCACCCCGTTCGCCGACGACTGGTCGAGCCCCTGGCAGGGCCTCTTCCGCGGCTTCCTCACGGTGGTCCTCTTCGCCCTCGGCCTCCTGCTCGCCGTGGTCACCTTCACCGCGGTGACGCTGCTGGTCGGCCAGCCCTTCTACGAGAGCCTCTCCGAGAAGGTCGACCGGGACGTCTCACCCGACGGGTCGGCGCCCGAGTCCGGCCTCCCGCTCTGGCGCGAGCTGTGGACCTCCGCCCGCGACAGCCTCCGCATCGTGCTCCGCGCCGCCGTCTGGGGCGTGCTGCTGTTCGCCCTCGGCTTCCTGCCCTTCGTCGGCCAGACGGCCATACCGGTGCTCGGCTTCTTCGTCACCGGCTTCTTCCTCACCGAGGAACTCACCGCCGTCGCCCTCCAGCGCCGCGGCGTCGAACTCCGCACCCGCCTCACCCTGCTCCGCTCCCGCAAGACCCTGGTCTGGGGCTTCGGCACCCCCCTCGGCCTGGCCTTCCTGGTCCCGGTCGTCGCGGTGTTCCTGATGCCGGGCGCGGTCGCGGGCGCGACCCTGCTCGCGCGGGATCTGTTGGGTGAGGAGAGCGAGGAAGAGGAGTCCGCAGCTGAAGAGGAGGACGTCACTCCGTGACCCGGACAGTCGCTGTCGCCGTCATCACGGTGCACTGTTCGGCGCCCACGCACAACTGAGCCTGTCCGGCGATTGAGGACGAGGCCGTTCAGGCCGAAGCAGGGGTCTGAGGGCGCAGCCCCCAGCGGGGCCCGCACCGACTCCGGGTGCCATGGGAAGCGGCGTCAGCCTCGCGCTCGCTCCGTCTCGTTGATCGCGACGGTCACGATCGCCCGCACCTGCGCGATGATGTCCAGCCGGTTGCGGACGAACTCCGGATCCGTGACCGTGCCGGTCGCCGGGTCGGTGTTGCCGGAGCCGAACTGGAGGACCGGGGTGTGCACATGGCCGCCCGGCAGCGTGTCGTGCAGGCCGAGACGGTCACGGAGCAGCGTGGCCCGGTAGGCGATCTCGTTGGAGAGGTAGTTCCCGCCGCCCCCGGCGCGCGCCGTCGAGCCGGGGGTCGGGCCGTCCGCCCGCACGACGGGCTCGCTCCCTCCCGCCGGGATCTCGGTGACCTCCGTGTGGTCGTACACGGGGAAGCGGCCGGTGTCCGCGGCCACGATCCGCTGGTACGGCAGGGTCGTCGTCGTCCACTGGGGCTGCGCGGCCGGGCCGGTGACCGGGACGGTCTCCGTGCGGGAGACGTTGTCGTTGTCGGGGTAGCCGCCCCGCCAGGCCCCGTTGGTGCGCTCGACGTCGAACCGCCCGACCCGGCCCTGGCTCACGGTCGTGAACAGGTCCACCTCCGGCAGGTACGGCCGCAGCGTCCGCTCCACCGTCCCCTCCGCGAAGTCCTGCCAGCGCACCGGGAAGACCGCCGTCTCGACCCGCGCCGGGCCGGCCGCCGTCTCGATCACCGTGCCGTCGAGTGCGAGCGCGGAGGCCCCGGAGGGATTGGAGATACGGATGTCACGGTCGAGGGTGAAGGGATCGAACCCGGTGACGAGGATGCGCTTGAGACCCTTGCCGCGTCCCGGGTAGCGGATGTCCGTCTGGCCGCGCGAGGTCCGCTCCAACTCGTCCAGCAGCGCGCTGCGCCGGTCCTCGCTCAGCCCGAACCCGGGCTCCCACGCCCGTACTTCCCGAGTCATCCCCAGCCGCGCCCAGTACAACGGCCGGTCGTCGTCCCGGCTGATGTCCCCGCCCGCCGGACCCCGGCCCTGCGCCCGCTCCACCGCCCGCCGCCACAGCGCCGATCCCTCGCGTACGACGACGCGGCGGGCCTGTGAGAAGCTCCGCGCCCGGTCCAGCGCGCGGGCGAAGTCCGGGGCGACGGTGTCGAATCCGGAGCGCCGCAGGATCTCCTGGGGCACGGCCTTGTCGAGCCGCTGTTCCTCGACGGTCGGCGCGGATGCCGTCGCGGCGGAGGCCGTGGTCGTCGGGGCGGCCAGGCCCGCGAGCAGGGTGAGACCGAGGATGCCCATCCGAAGGCGTATGGCAGTCAAGGGGGTTCGGGTCCTTCCGTCGCAGTGGGGTGCGGTCGTGCCGGACGGCCGCAGTATCGCGTGACGGAAGTGGCCCACGCCATGGGGCAATTCAGGTGGGGATCCGGGCCGCGGCCTCCCGCAGTGCCGCCAGGAACGCCCGGGCGGCCGGGGCGAGCGAGCGCCCCCGCGCCGTCGCCGCGTACACCGCCCGGGCCGGAGCCCCCTCGTCCAGCACCCGCAGCAGGACCACGTCGGGCCGTACGGACTCGGCGGCCAGCGCCGGGACCAGGGCCACGCCGAGGCCCGCCGCGACGTAGCCCTGCTTGGCCGTCCACTCGGCGACGACATGCGCCACCCGCGGCCGGAAGCCCCGGCGCAGGGCCGCGTCCAGCAGCGTGCCTTCGGGCCGGGGGCCGCCGGAGATCCAGTCGGCGTCGGCGAGCAGGTCCAGCCGGACCTCACCGGCACCGGCCAGGGGATGGCCGGCGGGGACGGCTACGTACAGGGACTCGTCGAGGAGATGGTGGAGTTCGTACGCCTCCAACGGGACGCGGCCGGTCGTCGAGACGATCGCCAGCTCGAGGTGGCCGGTGGCCAGCCGGTCCAGGAGGGCGGGTGTGAGGCCCTCCTCGCGGGACACCCGGACGCGCGGGTGACGGCCGCGGAAGGCGGCCAGGGCGTGCGGCACCAGCGCCGCGTCGGCCGTGGGGAACGCGCCGAACCTGAGCCGCCCGCCCGCCACTTCGCGCAGCGCGGTCAGCTCGCGCGCCGCGCCGAGCAGCGACTCGGCGACCGCCTCCGCGTGCGGGACCAGCGTCCGGCCCGCCTGCGTGAGCCGTACGCCCCTGGGCAGCCGGTCGAACAGCGCCGCCCCGCCGAGAGCCGCCTCCAGCGACGCCACCTGCCGGGACACCGCCGACTGCGTCCAGCCGAGCGTTCGCGCGGCCACGGTGAACGAACCGCTCCGGGCGACCTCCAGGAACACCCGCAGCCACGTGGTGGAGAGATCGGGGACCTCGGGAACGGACCTGCCATGCGTGCTTCGCATGACAGCGATGCTAGACATTCGCTTGTCGCATCCGCGGGCCGGACTTAGCGTCGGGCCCATGGAGAAGATCGAGAAGTCAAGAAAGGTCGCCTTCCTCGGCCTGGGGCACATGGGTACGCCCATGGCCGGCCGACTCCTCGCCGCCGGGCACCCGTTGACCGTCTGGAACCGCACCGCCGCCAAGGCCGCACCGCTCGTCACCGAGGGTGCCGTGCTCGCCGCGTCCCCCGCCGACGCGGTCCGGGACGCCGATGTCGTGGTGACGATGCTCGCCGGCCCGGCCGCGCTCGCCTCGGTCGCCGCCGACGCCGTACCGGCGGTGCGGACGGGCACGCACTGGGTGGAGATGTCGACCGTCGGACCGGACGCGGTACGAGAACTCGCCGACCGGCTGGGGGACCGGGTCACGCTCGTCGACGCGCCGGTCATGGGGAGCACCGACCGGGCGGCGGCGGGGGAGTTGGGCATTCTGGCGGGCGGTGACGTCTCCGGTGTCGCCGACGTGCTGGCCCGCCTCGGCACCGTCACCCGTACCGGACCACTCGGTTCGGGCGCCGCGCTCAAGCTGGTCGTCAACACGGCGGTGCTCGGCGGGATCGCCGTGGTCGCCGAGGCGCTGCGGCTGGCCGGCGCACTCGGCCTGGACGCGGACACCGCCCGCACCACCCTCGCGAACGGCCCGCTCGGAGGCGTCGTCGCCCGCGCCTTCGCCGAAGGCGTCCACTTCGACACCGCGCTCGTCGTGAAGGACCTCGAACTGGCCGTGCAGGCCACGCGACTGCCCGCCGCGGAAGCCGCCCTGGCCCACTTCCGGGACGCCTGCGCCGACCCCGCCCTGACCCACGCCGACCTCGCGCGCGCCGTCGCCCACCTCATCACCCGCGCCTGAGACCGCCCTCAAGGAGCCCCGTGCAGATCACCCTGGACAACCCCGCCTCCGCGCCCCAGCCCCTCAGCCCCTACTACTCACAGGTCGCCCGCGTCGAACACGCCGACGGCAGCGCCCTGTTGTACCTCTCCGGGCAGATCGCCGAGGGCGCGACCCTCGCCGAGCAGAGCCGGGGCGTCTTCGAGACCATCGCCGCGCTGCTGAACGCGCACGGCGCGACCCTCGCGGACGTCATCAACATCCGCACCTACCTGACCGACATCTCCCGCCTCGAGGAATACGGCACCGTAAGACGGGAGTTCCTCACCGGAACCCCGCCCACCAGCATGACCTTCGAGGTGCCGCGACTGTTCCGGCCGGAGGCGCAGGTGGAGATCGAGGTCGTGGCGGCGGTACCGGCCGGCAGGTGAGCATGTGGGCGACTGCGTAGGGCTGCGCCCTGGGGGCGCAGCCCCCACCAGGGGCGCGGGGAACTGCGCGCTCAGCCACATGCGATCCGCAGCCGCCCTGCCGCGGAGCAAACGGAGTTGGCAGGCGCTGCACTCCCCGCCTAGCCTGCGGCGCATGAAGGCAGCCAACCTCGGCGTGTTGTTCCTCATCGAACTGGGCGCCCTGGCGGCCGCCGCGTACTGGGGTTTCACCCTCGACGTCGCCGCCCCGCTCGCCTGGCTGCTCGGGACCGGCGCGCCCGCCGTGCTGGTCCTTCTGTGGGCGCTGTTCGGGTCGCAGAAGGCGGCGTACAAGACGCGCGGCGCGGTCCGTGTCGGCTTCGAACTGCTGTGGTTCGGCGCCGGCGTGACCGCGCTGTTCCTCGCCGGGGCGGCGGATCAGGCGGTCGTCTTCGCCCTGGTCTGCCTGCTGAGCAAGACACTGGCCGTCGTCTGGGAGCAGTAGGACGGGCCGCCGACTGGGCAGGATGGAAACACCGGACGGACTTCGACGAGGAGGCACCGCGATGGTGGGAGACCCTGGGGACCAGGCTCGTGAGGCGGTCGTGGAGGCCGCGCTCGCCCGGCTGGGCCTGGACGCCAAGGCCCGGCTGCTGGCCGGGCAGGACATGTGGACGCTGCCCGCGCTGCCGGAGATCGGCCTGGCGTCCCTCGTCATGTCCGACGGACCGATCGGCGTCCGGGGAGTGCGCTGGACCGCCGACGATCCCTCCGTCGCCCTGCCCTCCCCGACCGCGCTCGCGGCCGGCTGGGACCCGGAGCTGGCCCGCCGCGCGGGCGTGCTGCTCGCCCAGGAGGCCCGCCGCAAGGGCGTGCACGTGCTGCTCGCGCCCACCGTCAACCTGCACCGCTCCCCGCTCGGCGGCCGCCATTTCGAGGCCTACAGCGAGGACCCGTACCTGACGGGCCGCATCGGCGCCGCCTATGTGACCGGCGTGCAGTCCGGCGGCGTCGGCACCACCGTCAAGCACTTCGTCGCCAACGACGCCGAGACCGAACGCTTCACCGTGAACAACCTGGTGGCCGAACGCACCCTGCGCGAGCTGTACCTGGCCCCCTTCGAGGCGATCGTCGAGCACGCCCGCCCCTGGGGCGTCATGACCGCCTACAACACGGTCAACGGCACGACGATGACCGAGCACCACCACCTCGTCGAGGAAGTCCTGCGCGGCGAATGGGGCTTCGACGGCGTCAACGTCTCCGACTGGGCGGCCGCCCGGTCCACGGCCGGCGCCATCGAGGGCGGCCTCGACATCGCCATGCCCGGCCCGGTCACCGTGTACGGCGAGGCCCTCGCCCGGGCCGTGCGCGCGGGCGAGGTCGCCGAGGCCAGGGTCGACGCGGCCGTACGGAACGTGCTGCGGCTCGCCGCCCGCGTCGGCATCCTGGCCGGCGCCGAACCGGTGGTCGCCGAGCCGCCGCAGCAGGTCGACGGCCAGACCCTGGCCCGCGAGATCGCCCGCCGCTCCTTCGTCCTCGTACGGAACGAGGCGCGCGGCGAGCGTCCCGCCCTGCCCCTGCGGCCCGGCACGGTCGCGCTGGCCGGCGCCGCCGCCCGCGACGCCCGCGTCCTCGGCGGCGGCTCCGCCACCGTCTTCCCGCCCCGGACCGTCTCCCCGCTCGACGCCCTCACCGCGGCGCTGCCCGAGGGCACCCTCACGTACCGCGTCGGCGCCGACCCCAGCACCGAACTCGCCACCGGCGAGCCGGGTTTCGACCTGCGCGCGGTCTGCCGCGACGCCGCCGGCCGCGTGCTCGGCACCGGCGGCGCACCCGGCGGGCAGATCCAGTGGATGGGCTCCGACCTCCCCGAGGGCGTCACCCACGACGCCCTCCACACCGTCGAACTGACCGGCACCTTCACCCCGCGCGAGAGCGGAACGCACACCTTCGGCATCCGGGGCCTGGGCGCCTTCACCCTCACCGTCGGCGGCACGACGCACTACGACGACGTCCAGCGCCCCACCGGCGACGACCCGTTCGCCGCCTTCTTCAACGCCCCCGTGCCCCGCGCCGAGGCCGACCTCACCGAGGGCGAACCGGTCGAGGTCTCCCTCACTCACGTCGTGAAGCACCGGGCGGACGTCCCTCTCAAGAACGTCATCTTCGCCGTCGCCCACCAGGCCCCCCGGCGCGACCCCGACGAGCTCATCGCCGAGGCCGCCCGCGCCGCGCGGGACGCCGACACGGCCGTCGTCGTGGTCGCCACCACCGAGCGCGTCGAGTCCGAGGGCTTCGACCGGACCGACCTGCGCCTCCCGGGCCGCCAGGACGACCTCGTCCGCGCCGTCGCCGCCGCCAACCCGAACACCGTGGTCGTCGTGAACTCCGGCTCCCCGGTGGAACTGCCCTGGCGGGAGGAGGTCGCGGCCGTGCTGCTGAGCTGGTTCCCCGGCCAGGAGGGCGGCGCGGCCCTGGCGGACGTGCTGACGGGGGCGTACGAGCCCGGTGGCCGGCTGCCCACCACCTGGGGCTCCCTGGCCGACGCGCCGGTCACCCGGGTCGTCCCGGAGAACGGGGAGCTCGCCTACACGGAGGGCGTGTTCATCGGCCACCGCGCCTGGGAGAGGGCCGGCCGCACCCCCTCCTACCCCTTCGGGCACGGCCTCGGCTACACCGACTGGACCTACGAGTCGCTGCACGTGGCGGACACCACCGTCACCGTCCGCCTCCGCAACACCGGCGAACGGGCGGGCCGCGAGGTCGTCCAGGTCTACCTGGCCCCGAGCGTGCCCGACCCCGACCGCCCCGCCCGGTGGCTCGCCGGGTTCGCGGGCGTCGAGGCGGAACCCGGTGAGAGCGTCGAAGTCACCGTCGACATCCCGCTTCGCGCGCTGGAGATCTGGGCAGAGAAACGGTGGGTGGTTGTGAAAGGTTCGTACGAAATCCAGGTGGGCCGCTCGATCAGCGACCGCAGGCTCGCCGCGACGATTAACGTCTGATCCGGGACAACTCCCCATGAGCAGCCCCGGTCCGGGACCTGACCCCTGGGCCGGGGCTCGTGGCGTCCGGGAACGTGTGGCAGACTCCCGGCCCGCGACACACCGGAACACGCCGGTACGGGGGAGAGAAACACGCCATGCATCCAGGTCAGGGTCAGCAGCAACCGGGGCCGTACGGTCAGCAGCAGCCGTATCCGCCGCAGCCGTCGTACCAGCAGCCCTATCCGCCGCAGCAGCCGTACCAGCAGCCGTATCCGCCGCAGCAGCCGGCGTACAACCCTTACCAGCAGCAGCCCCCGCAGCCCTACCCGCCCCAGGTCCCCGACCAGCGGCTCGGCGAGGGCCGGGTGCGGGTCGATCCGAACCTCACCCCGGGGCAGCGCGAGCTGGTGGTGAAGATCCAGCAGAAGGCCAAGTTCCTGGCCTACGGATTCGTGCTCGGCATCCCGCTCACCTTCGGCGGCGCCCACTACGGCATCGCCCACGCCCCCATCGGCTTTGCCGGTACGGCCGTCGGGCTGGCCATGGTGGCCGTGGGCGTCTTCGCGCTGCTCCAGATGCAGGCGCTGAAGCGGCAGCTGCGGCTCATCACCCCGGACGCCTGGCGCTCCCCGGCAGCCCATCTGCCCGGCGCTCGCAAGGCGGCCACGCAGGCCGCGTACGTCAACGGCCTGCTGGTCCTGCTGTCCTTCGGCGCGGCGGGCTACCTGCTGTTCAAGGGCGCCGGCTGGGGCGCCTACGGCAACTCCTTCGGATTCGGCGCGCTGATGCTCGGCGCCGCCATCCCCTTCGGCATGGGCCTCGCCGCCGCGACCACCATCCCGCAGCTGCTCCAGGTGATCCCGGCCGGCGCCAAGGTCGGCCGGAGCCTGTACTCGATCATCTTCGTGCTGGCCACCACCGTGACCGGCGAGGGCATCAAGGGCGGCACCCTGCCCCCGGTCCTGATCGGCGGGACGACCCTGCTGGTCTGCGGCGGCGCGATGGCCGTGCTGGGCAAGGCCACGAAGCGGATGCGCGGGGAATCGAACCAGCGGTCCTAGCCGCGGACGCCGAAGCCGTACACCGTCTCCGAGCGGTACACCCCGCCCGGCCGCAGTTCGGTGCTGGGGAACTCGGGGCGGTTGGGGGAGTCGGGGAAATGCTGGGTCTCGAGCGCGATGGCGGCGTTGGGCGCGAACGGGTCGCTCAGATGGTCGGCGGTGTACAGCTGGAGGCCGGGTTCGGTCGTCGCGATCGTGAGCAGCCGCCCGGACACCGGGTCGTGCAGCTCGGCGACCTCCTCGGGGGTGTCCGTAACGCCCTTGTCGAGCACGAAGTTGTGGTCGTAGCCGGAGCCGACCTTGCGGGCCGTACGGAAGTCGAAGCGGGAGCCGGAGACGTCCGCCCACTCGCCGGTCGGGATCAGGTCGGCGTCGACCGGGGTGAACCGGGAGGCGGCGAGGCGGAGTTCGTGGCCGCCCGGGCCCGTGTCGCCGCCGAGGCTGAAATAGCTGTGGTTGGTCAGGTTCACCACGGTCGGCGCGTCCGTCACCGCCTCGTACGCGATCCGCAGCGCGCCGGACGCGTCCAGGGTGTACGTCGCCGAGACCTCCAGCCGGCCCGGGAAGCCCTCCTCGCCGTGCGGGCTGACCCGGGTCAGGCGCACCCCGTGCCCGACCGGCTCAGCCTCCCACACGCGCTTGTCGAACCCACGTTCGCCGCCGTGCAGGGAGTTGGGGCCGTTGTTCGGCGCGAGCGTGTACGTGTGCCCGTCGAGCGTGAAACGGGCGCCCGCGATCCGGTTGGCGTACCGGCCCACCAGGGCGCCCAGATACGGCTCCGGGTGCCGGAGGTAGCCGTCGAGGCCGTCGAACCCCAGCACCACGTCCGCCGCCCGCCCCTCCCGGTCCGGGACCTCCACCGACTGCACGATCCCGCCGTACGTCAGGACCCTCAATCGCGTCCCGGCGCGCTCCAGCGTCCAGCGATGGACCTCGGTGCCGTCGGAAAGTGTGCCGAAAAGTTCGCTCATGTGGGAAACCCTAGGTCAAGAAGCCAGGGTCACGAGCTACGACAGCGGCTCTTCCGCCGTGACCGTCCGGTACGCGATCGCCGCCAGCCGGGACTGGCCGTCCGTGCTCGGATGGAACCAGTCCCAGCGGCTCAGCTGACCGGTGCCGAAGCGGTAGTCGAAGACCGCGTTCCCGTCGAAGCGGCACCGCCGGTCCTTGGCGCAGACCTCCTCGAGCACCTTGTTGTAGGCCTCCACCCGCTGCTGCACCGTGTCCCGGCGCAGGGTCGCCGTGCTGGTCAGGTCGTCCGCGTCACCCAGCATCGACGGGCAGATGCCCAGCTTCCACACCTGCTTGCCCAGCGGGTTCGTCCGGCCCTCGGACCACAGCCGCTTCAGGTTCGGCACGCTCGACACGTACACCTGCGTCTTCGGCAGGGACTCGCGCAGGGTGCTCATCGCCTCCTCGAAGGAGGTCCGGAAGGCGGTCACCGAGGTCATCGCCGAGGGCGTCGCCCGGCAGGCGTCGTTCGCCCCCGCCATCACCGTCACCAACTGGGGCTTCCGGGTGACCGCCTGGGTCATCTGCCCCGGCAGGTCCGCCATCCGGGCGCCGGTCACCGCGTAGTTCCAGCTGCGCTCGGTCGCCCCGGACCGCCCCAGCAGCCGTACCGCCAGACTGTCGACCTGCGTGCTGGTGCCGGTCGCCCAGGACACCTCGGGGCAGTCCGACAGCACCGTGCACGCGTCGAAGCCACGGGTGATGGAGTCGCCGACGGCGGCGATCGAGGAGGGGCTGCGGTCCCACACCGGGGCCGGCCTGGACACCTTCGCCCGGGTGCCGTCCGGCGCCGGGGAGTCGCCGCCCACGGCGTCACAGCCGGCAGCCCCCAGAACTGCCGCCAGCATGACGGCGAGAGCGGCCCGTGAACGCCGGCGTCGGTATCCCATGCCCAGTTCCATCCCCTCGTCGTGCCGTCATGGTCCCCAACCCATGACAACGCGCGAGGGTTCCCGGTAGGCGGCATGGAACGGCTCACACCCGTACAAGCGTCCCCCTGGGTGAATGGCGGGCGTTTCCTGGCCCTGGGAGCGACGGTACGTCACACTCCTTGCGCCGCCGCACGGTAGCCTCGCCATCAACGCGGCCGTCGTGCCACTGCCGCCCAGCCAGACCGCAAGATGTCCCGCTCTGCCCGGAGGTTCCGGTGACGACACGTGGAGTTCTGTACGTGCACTCCGCGCCGCGCGCGCTGTGCCCGCACGTCGAATGGGCCGTCGCCGGGGTGCTGGGCACACGGGTCAGCCTCGACTGGATCCGGCAGCCCGCGGCCCCCGGCACCTGGCGCTCGGAGTTCTCCTGGCAGGGCCAGGCCGGCACCGCCTCCAAGCTCGCCTCGGCGCTGCGCGGCTGGCACCTGCTGCGCTTCGAGGTCACCGCCGAGCCCTGCCCCACCGCCGAGGGCGAGCGCTACAGCTGCACCCCCGACCTCGGCATCTTCCACGCCGTCACCGGAATCCACGGCGACATCCTCATTCCCGAGGACCGTCTGCGCGCGGCACTGACGCGGTCCCAGCGCGACGAGACGGACCTGGAGGCGGAGATCGCCAAGCTCCTCGGCAAGCCGTGGGACGACGAACTCGAACCGTTCCGCTACGCGGGCGAGGGCGCCCCGGTGCGCTGGCTGCACCAGGTGGTGTGAGACGCGCCCCAAAGGGGCGCGGGGCTGTGTCCATATGCGGCTCCGCCGCGTGGGCGCGACCAGCCCCCACTGGCCCGCAGTCGGCGGACTACAGAAGCACCAACGGCGTTGGGGCCGCCGCCCGCTGGGGGGGCGGGGCGCCCC
>NZ_JBSGZV010000014.1:0-218540 GCF_053611185.1 Streptomyces sp. NPDC054834
CGGTTCCCCCGTCTCGAAGCCATGCGCAGTTCCGGTGCATCCCTCTCCGCCGCCCGAGGCCACCCCTGTCAAGGTGCGGCACATCGTCGGCGTGGAGCGGTTCCGGCCCGGCGGCCCCGTCCCCGCTCCCTGATCTTCCTGACCGGCGCACCTGTTGTGCCGATCGTCGCCGCCGGCAACGGCTTCACCTGAGCGCCTGAGTCGGCCGCGCTTGAGCCGGACGCTGTAGTGCGCAGCCATCACATGGGGAACGAAAGCAGGCGCACCGCTCCGGTCGGCCAGCTCGCTCCGTCGTGCAGTGGGACCCACATGGTCCGCAGCGGCATGAGCACGGGTCCCTCGTGTTGCTCGACATGGACGTCCTGGTCCAGCGCTCGCCAGTCGAGCCGCTCGTAGAGGGGGACGAGTGGTTGTCGGCAGAAAAGGAGCCCATGCTGCGGCCCCAGCGTACGTGCATGGTCCAGTGCCGCTGTGATGACCAGCCGGGCGAGACCTTGACCCCGTAGGTCAGGCGCGACGGCCACTCCGCCGACGCCCACCACCTCGGTGCCGATACCGCCGATCGACATGGGCAGTCTGCGCAGGCCGGTGTGCGCCACGAGGCGGTCGCCCAGCCTGATGCCGAAATGCTCCTCCTTGGGCAGCCAGGTCAGGCCGGTGTGGGCGACGCCGAAGGGATCGGCCCCGTTGCCGAGGATTTCGCTCTGCTCGGTCTTCGTGTACCGCGTGAGCCGCACCGTGGTGGGTGGCGTGGGCGACGGATGATCAGCCATCCCAACATGATCCGCTGCTCGCCAGGCTCGGTGCCAGTCCTTCGAGGGCCGTGTGCAGGACCTCCCCGAACGCAGCCCACAGCGCGTCGGCCTCGGCGGTGGGTACTACCTGAGGGGGATGTTCCAGTTCCAGGGTGAAGCCCCCGCCCGGCTCGTCGGTCACGCCGAGCCACAGGTCGTACTTGGCGGTGTCGTTGCCGTGGATGCGTACGGAGCGCACCGGTGGCGTGCAGATCGCCGCGTCCTGCATGGCCAGGACGCACGAGAACAGCGGGGTGTGGTGGGCGGAGCGCTCCGGCCGCAGCAGGGCGAGGAGTTGGGGCAGGGGGGTCTTGGCCCGGCCGCGTACGAAGGTGACGGCGGGCGCCACGTCCTCGGTCGCGAACCTCGCGAAGGACCGCGCCGCGCCCGGACGCAGCGCGAGCGGCAGCGTGTTGACGAAGAAGCCGCACAGGCCGAGCGCCCCGAAGGTGTGCCGCGCCAGGAAGGGGCTGCCCAGGACGACGGTCGGGTCGCCGGTGTGCGCGTGGAGCGCGGTGGCGTGGACGGCGGTGAAGAACTCATAGGCGGTCAGGCCGAGTGCGCGGTGGGCGGCCCGGATCGCGGCGCAGGTGGCGGGGTCCGGTTCCCAGCGGATGCGCCGGGCGGCGCGGTCGCCTCCCGGCTCGCCGGCCGCCGGTGCCGCCAAGGTCACGGACGTCGCCGAAGCCGTGTCGGCCAGGAACTCGGCGAGTTCGGCCGCCTGACGGGCCGTCGCAGCGGAGCGTTCCGCTTGGGCCTGGGTGGTGTGTTCGCCGATGAGGTGGGCCTCCCGCGCGGAGCGCAGCCGGTCGCCGGACGAGGCGGGCGAGGGGCTCGTGAGGCAGTGAGCGAGGTCGTCGACGAAGGGCTGGAGCGAGAACCCGTCGAACACGATGTGGTGGACCGCCATGATGAGTACGGAACGCCCGTCGGGCCGAGCGTGGGCGAAATGGAGCAGCGGTCCCCGGTCGAGGTCGAAGTGCCGTGCTCCGAGCCGGGCGATGGCTTCCTCGGCCTCCGCGGCGCCGCAGCGGCCGATGTCCTCGAAGGGCAGTTCGTCGGGCGTGAGCGGCTCGTCGATGCGGCCCGTGCCGGTGAGGGGATCGGTGACGGTCATGCGCAGGGCGGGCTGGGCGGTGAGGACGGCGGCCAGGGCGTCCCTGATGCGGTGGGTGCCGGCCTCGGGCTCCAGCTCCATGGCGATGACGATGTTGTAGAGCTGCCGGGGACCGATCTGATGGGTGACCCAAAGCCCCTTCTGGGATGCGGTGAGGGGCAGCGTCGGGGCCGGTGGCCGCCACGCGTCCTCGGACCAGATGCTCATGCCTCGCCGCCCGGGACGGGTTGCGCGTCGAGAAGTTCCGCGAGCCAGTGCCGCAGGTCCCTCAGGGTGCTGTGGCGGCTGATCCGGGCGAAGTCGATCTCCACGTCGGGATCGAGGGGCAGCGCGGCGACGATGCGGACCACCTGACGGGATTCGACCCCGAGGTCGACCAGCGTGCGGCTGTCGTCGGTGACGTCGAGGTCGCGGCCCAGGTGGCGCACGAGGAGGTCGTCGAGAACGGGTGTGGCGTGGGCCATCGGTGACGGTTCCTTTCTCCGTGGGTCTCAGCGGGACGCCGCAGGCACCGGTGCCGGAACCTGTGGCGATGCGAGCAGGTCGAGCAGCCGGAGTCGGTCGGTCTTGCCGTTGGCGTTCAGCGGCATCCGGTCGAGTTCCACGACGGACTCGGGGCACATGTAGGAGGGCAGTGACTCGGCCGCCAGCGCGGTGAGTTCGGGACCGAGGCCGCTGTCTCCGGTGTACGCGGCCAGGAGGCTGCCGCCGCTGCGATCGGCGAGCACGACGACGGCTTCCGTGACTCCGGGGTGGGCGCGCAGCACGGCCTCGATCTCGCCGAGTTCGACGCGGAACCCACGGACCTTGACCTGGTGGTCGAGCCGCCCGAGATGGATCAGGGTGTCTCCTTCCCGGCGGACCCGGTCTCCGGTGCGGTACCAGAGGTCCGGGCCCTGTGCCTGCTCCGGTCCGGCCGCGCGCGCGGTGCCCTCGCCCGGCCGGCCGGGGACTTCGACGAACCGGCTGTGGTTGTCGGCCGGGTCGAGGTAGCCGGCGAAGCGCTGGGGGCCGCGCAGCAGCAGTTCCCCCTCGTCGGCCGGCGCGCCTTCGCCGTCGACGACCAGGTGCTCCAGCCCCGGGTAGACGCCCCCGATGGGAACGGTGCCGTTGCGGGTGTGCGGCCAGGCCTCCCGGTCGGTGGGAAGCTGGTACGCGGCACAGGTGATGGTCACTTCCGTGGGGCCGTAGAGGTTGGTGACGGTGCTGTGCGGGGCGGCCTCCGCCCAGGCTTCCGCCTGTGGGCGGGTGAGCTGCTCGCCCGCGAAGAGGCTGTGCCGCAGGGTGGGCATGGATCCGGGGCGCAGGGCGCGGGTGCGCCGGGCCAGGGTGATCAGCGAGGGCACGGAGAACCAGTGGGTGAGGCCGCACTCCTCGACGTAGCGGACGGGGTTCAGGAGGGCGGTGCGGGGCGGGGGCAGGACGAGCGTCGCTCCGGCGGCCCAGGTGACGAAGAGGTCGTAGACGGAGAGGTCGAAGGTGAGGTCGAAGGTGTTGGACACCCGTGATCCCGGTCCCAGGTCCCGGGCGGGCACGGTGTGGGTGAGGTGCGCGCAGACGTGGGTGTTGCGGATGGGGACGCCCTTGGGCTCACCGGTGGAGCCGGAGGTGAACAACAGGTAGGCGGGTGCGTCGGGCTCGTCGGGGATCGGGGGGAGGTCCGGGGTGACGGACTCGCGCGGCGGGCCGGCCGTCAGACGCAGGGTCGGTGCGGCGCAGGCGGGGCCGTCCGTGCCGGTGACGACGAGGTCCGGGGCCGCGGCGGCGAGGATGCGTGCGGTGCGCCGGGCGGGGTGGGCGGGGTTGAGCGGGACGACGCAGGCTCCCAGTCGCAGGGCGCCCAGGTAGGCGACGTAGGCGTCGAGGCCGGGTGCGGCGTGCAGGGCGACAGTGGCGGGTGGGGTTCCGGTCGTGCGCAGCATGCGCTCCGCGGCGCGTTCGGCCAGGAAGCGCAGTTCCTCGTAGCCGATGGTGCGGTCGCCGCAGTCGACGGCGGCGAGGCTGCCGTGGCGGCGGCTGCTCGCGTCGAACCAGGAGTAGAGCGTCGGAGGTTTCATGGTCTCGTCCTCGGGCCGTATGGCGCTGTGAAGGCACACGTGAGGGGAATCCTGGAGGCATGGTGCTGGGCGCGCCAGCGCACCCCGTGCCACTCGCCGCTGCGCTGCCCGATCCCCACGGGAACGGTCCAGGGAGCTCCGGCCAGACCGGTGCCGAGGGCCTTGACGCACGCCTCCTGCGCGGTCCACAGCCAGGCGAACGCCGTCTCCCGGTCCCGGCCGGGCAGCGCGGACAGCCGGGCGGCGTCCCGGGGGGTGCAGCAGCGGCGCACCATCCGCGGCGACATCGGGCTCGGAACCTCGATGTCGACGCCCACCCCCCGGCCGAAGCCGACGGCGACCGCGGCCCAGCCACCCGAGTGGGAGAGGCTGATCCCGGTGGCGGGCCACTGCGGCAGATGGGGCTGACCGGTGTCGTGGGCCGCGATGACGGGGTTTCGCAGCCCGGGGGTCAGCGTGGCGAGCAGGGCTCGCAGCAGGCTGCGCGCCGCCAGGAACTCGGTGGCCCGGGTGTCGTCCATGGTGCGGGCGGCTGCCCGGTCGGCGGGGTGCGCCGGCAGGCTGCCCAGGACCCGGGCACAGGGGGCGGCCGCGCAGTGCACGCCCGGGGCGACGCTCCGGTGCGAGAACCCGTTCACCACCGGTCGCCCGCCGCTGCCCCCGCCGGCGCGGTGAGGTGACGCAGGACGAGGGCCCGCAGGGTACCCGCGTCCCGGAGGTTGTCGGCGGTGAGTTCGTCGGCGGGCACCTCGATACCGAGGGCGTTCTCGATGTGCTCCAGGATGTCGACCATCCGGAAGGAGTTGAACGCCGGTACGGAACTCAACGGCCGTCCGTCGGCCAGGTCACCGGGCGGCAGGCGCAGCACGGCGGTGAGGGCCTCCCGCACGGCCCGGCCGGCGCGTTCGCCGTGCGCGCCGGGCACCTCCCCGCCCGGACGCGGCGTGCGGACGGCGGCGCCGGGCGGTGCGGACAGCAGCAGGTCCGCGAACTCGTCCAGCAGGCCCGGTGGTTCACCCTTGCCGCGCTCCACGCGGCGTGAGGCGAGGTAGACGCGTTCGGACAACCGCTGCCACCGCTCCGCGTGTTCGCCGGCGTCCGGACCGCCGGTGTGCAGGGCGTGCAGCCGCCAGGCACGGACCTGAAGCCACACCTCCAGGTTGAGACGCTCGTAGGCGGCGGCGCGGTCGGGGTGGTCGCGGTAGGCGCCGGCATAGTGGTGAACGGCCGCGGGGTCGGGCGGTGCGTCGGCGGCGGGCTCGTCCGGGCCCAGCGGGACCGGCTCCAGGACGAACAGTTCGGCACCCGCCTCGGCGAGCAGTCCGGTGAGGCGCGGCAGCGGGACGGACCAGGTGCCGGGGCGCGCGCTGCCCCACGGGGTGTCGTTGTGGTAGGCGTCGAGGACGGCGGCCGACGCGGGACCGCACTCGATCAGGAACGAGTGCTCCATGTGGCGCTGCCGGTGGTACGGCACCCAGGGCAGATGGTAGGCGTCCGCGACGGCGTAATACGGACCGGGGCCGGGCGGCAGGGGATCGCCGGCGCGCGCGGAGTGCCGTTGCCGTACCCGCAGGCCCAGGTGGCGGTGTGCTTCGGCGAGCCGGTCCGCCGCGGTCGCCTCGACGGTGGGCAGCGGGGTCGTCGGCCGGGTCCGGAACCCGGGACGGGTGCCTAGCCGAAGGTGGGTACCGGGACCGTGGTGGTGGTCGGCGAGGAGGGCGAGCCCGGTCTGGAGACAGTCCAGCGCCGCCGCGGAGGCCTCGGGCAGCGGCCCGGTCCGGGGAGCGTCGCCGTGCGGCGGCACCGGCCGGACCCCGTACGGGTCGGGCGTCATGCGCGGCCACCCCCCAGGTCCCCGGCACCGACGGGCTCGGTGGCGCTGTCCTGCCACGCATGCCCCTGCCGGGCGAAACCGACGATCTCGGCCGCCATGTGGTGCAGGCGGGCCTGGAGCGCGGCGTCCACCAGGGTGCCGCCCGCGAACGGGCCGGTCGCCGAGTTGATCGCGACTCCGAGCGGTGTGGGCCAGCCGCGCAGCGCGTGGACGATGTCACGCAGGGCTCCCAGGGTCGCCATGGCCCCCTGCCACCCCTGTCCGACGGTGATGCAGCCGACCGCCCGTCCGGTGAGATAGGGCCGGGGTTCGTCGCGGAGTTCCTCGAGGTAGTCCAGGGCGTTCTTCACCAGGCCGGAGACCGAACCGTGGTAGGCGGGGCTGGCGAGGACGACGCCGTCGGCATCGGCGACTTCGGACAGCAGACGGAAGACCTGGGGCGGCCGGATGTCCGCGGTCGGGTCGAAGAGCGGCACGGCCAGGTCCGCTCCGGCGATCAGGCAGGTGTCGGCGCCCAGCCGCCGTGCCTCGTCCAGCACACAGCGCAGAGCCTGTTCGCCGGTGGATCCGGGCCGGGCCGAGCCGCCGAGGCCGACGATCCTCGGCCGGTGCTGGGGGAACGTCATCGCTTCTCCTCGTGGTCGTGGCTGGGCCGTCCGGAGCGCCGCACGGGCCGGTGGTGGTCCCGTTCGTGCAGCGGGGCCACCTGGACCCGGTCGTCCAGGACGGCGCCGATGGCCTGGACGCCGGCACTCAGGGCACGGACGCTGGTGAAGCAGGGCACGCCCTGAGGGGCGGCGGCAGCGCGTACGGCGATCGTCTCGTCGCGGTCGTCCGCCGGGCCGGGAGCGCTGAGCACCAGATCGAGCTGGCCCGCGCGCAGCAGCCGTACGACGGGGGGTTCGGGGTGTGCGGACCCGGGCAGGGCGGTGACGGGCACGCCCGCGCGGCGCAGCGCGCCGAACGTGTCGCCGCCGGCGAAGAGTTCGAAGCCGTAGGAGGTGAGCCTGCGGGCGGGCAGGATCAGGGACCGCAGGTCGTGGCCGGTGACGGAGAGGTAGGCCCGGCCCTTGGTGGGCAGTGAACCGTACAAGCCGATGAGGTACTTGGCGTAGGCGGCCCCGAACTCGGGCCCCGCCGCCGTCAGAGCGCCGCCGTGCCGGTCGCCGTCGCCGGGGGCCCGCACGAACACCCGCGCGTCGGCGCCCGTGGACGCCCGCGGCCCTTCCGCGTGCAGCAGCCCCTCGGCACGCAGCGTCGCGAGGTCGGCGCCCATCGCGATGCGGGCGCCGGCCTGCGCCAGGGGCACACGGGTGGCCGCCGTGGTGAAGGGCGCGGTGCGCGCGGTGCCGGGGACGACCTCCCTGACGTACAACACGTCACCGGCCGATGCGAAGCGGACACTCAGCGCGCCGCGTACACCCAGTGCCCGGGCGGCCCGCGCCGTCGCCTCGGCCAGCCGGGCGACGCTGCCGGAACCCAGGGAGACCGGGGGCAGCGCGCAGGCGGGGACATCACCGTGGCCGCCGTCGAGATACTCGAACACGCTTGCCAGGACGAGTTCCTGACCGTCGTACAGCGCGTCCACGCCCAGTTCGACGCAGGCCCGCAGAGCCCGCTCGACCAGGACCGGCCGGCCGGGGGAGGACCCGCGCAACAGGCTCGCGAGGGCGGTCGGGTCGGCGACGGTGCGCCGCGTCGCATGGCCGGGCCCGTGCGGGCGGGTCACGGTGACGGGGTAGCCGAGTTCACCGGCGGCGGCCAGGGCCTCGGGCAGGGACGCGGCGGCACGCCGGGCCGTCGTGCGCAGCCCGGCAGCGGTCAGGGCCCGGCCGAGCGCGTCCGCCTCGGTGACCAGGTGGGCGAGAGGGGCGGACAGGTCGGTCAACGGGGCGCCGCCGTCCTGAAGTTCGCGGGCCAGGGCCGCCACGTCGGGGCCGCCGAACTGGCCGAGCACTCCGGCGACGGTACCCGCCCGGCGTTCGGCCTCCACGGCCTCCAGTACGGCTTCGGCGGTCAACGGCTCCAGATAGCCGCGGTCGAAGGCGTCGCGGGCGGCCGACAGCGTCCGGGGGGTGGAGTCGATGAGGACGGGCGCCCAGCCGGCCGCGCGCAGGGCGAGGGCGGCCTGGCGGCAGGAGTGGTCCGCACCCCCGCCGGTCCAGATCCCCGGGCCCAGCACCAGCACCGCATCGCGACCACCGCCGGTGGTGCGGGGCCGTCCGCCGGTGTACACCGAGGTCCGGACCGCGTGGAGCGCCGGATGACCGGGGCGCAGGCCGATCGTGTGGCGTACCCCGCGCACCGTCTGCTCCGGCAGACCGCTCAGGGCGGCGATCCGGCGGTCCCCGAACCCCTGCCGCTTGGCTCGCAACAGGTCGTCCCGGGTGAGCGGGCGGGCGTGGCCGAGGTCCGTGGCGGTGCGGTGCAGGGCGGACAGCTCGTTCAGGAACCAGGGATGGATGCCGGTGGCCCGGGCGATGTCGGCTGGTTCGGCTCCGGAGCACAGGGCCCGCACGACTGCGGCGACGCGATCCGGGGACGGGACGCGCTGCGCGGCCGGCTGGGTGGTCGGGTCGTCGGCCGGCCGGGACCACGGCGGTTCGCCGTCGGCCGGAACCACCTGTTCCAGCGCCTTGTTGAAGGCGTCGCGGAAGGTGGCTCCCCTGGCGGTGACGGCCCCGGTGCCCCGGTCGGGGCGCGGCACGGTCACGGTGACCAGGTCCGGGCGCCGGGCGGGCGGCAGGCCGAGTTCGTCCACGGTCTCGCCGACGGCGAGGCGTGCGATCAGGCCGCCGATCGGCTGTCCGTCGGCCGTGGCCGCTCGCTGCACGGTCCATGGTGCGCCGGGCCGTGGCTCGACCAGGGCCGAGCGCCGTCCGTCGGGGCTGAGCGCGATCCGCAGGGTCAGCGCGGCGGCACCGGCCGTCAGGGCCCGCGCCGCGGCGCGGGCGAGGTCCGCCAGATGGCGGATCTGCCGGGCCGCGGGAGTCTGCGGCGGGGTGACCGTGAACAGGGCGTCCCCGCCCGCCGCGCCGACGCGTTCGGCGGTGCACAGGACGTGGGTGCCGCCGTGCCGGTCGCGCAGCACCTGGAGGTCGTACTCCCGCCATCCTCGTGCGGCGCTGTCCCGGTACGCCTCGGACTCGGCGCCGCACGCGCGCGCCGCCGCGCGCACGGCGCGCAGCCCCTCGGCGCCGCACGCGGCGACGTGGTCGGCGCCGATGAACTCGACGTCGTACTTCTCGCGCACCCCCGCCGAGCACAGGGCCTCCACCGTGTCGCGTGCGGCGGCTCCACCCAGGTCGGCGAGGACCGCGTCCGGCCGCTCGCGGGCGATGACCTGCTCCACGAACCGGGGCGTGAGAGGTTCGGCGTACGTGGTGTGGGCGGCGTCGACGGCGGCGGCGAGCGCCGCTGGATCGGAGCCCAGCAGGACGGTGCGCAGCCCCTGCCGCGTCAGGGTCCGGCAGGCCTCCACCGCCCCGGCCGCGAGGTCCGCCTCGCTCCCCGCGAGGACGAGGACGGACGTGAGGTCAGCGCGCCGGGGCATAGGAGCGGTCCACGTGCGGGGCGATGATCCGGTGGAAGTGCTCTTCGTCCACGTTCCCTCCCGAGAGGACGACACCGACGCGCAGACCGGCGGGGTCCGGACGCCGCGCGCGGACCGCGGCCAGGGCGCAGGCCCCGCTGGGCTCCACGACGAGGCGGCCGTGCCGCCACAGCTCGCCCATGCCCGCGGCGATCTCGTCGTCGTCCACGGTGACGACCGCGTCCAGCAGGCGGCGGTTGACCTCGAAGGTGAACCGGCCCGGCGTCCGGTGGCGCAGTCCGTCGGCCAGGGTGTCCGGGGTGGGCACGGACACCCGATGCCCGGCACGCAGGGACCGCGCGGTGTCGTCGCCGCCGCGCGGTTCGACGCCGATGACCTCGATGGCCGGGTACAGCGTCTTGGCCACGGTGGCGCAGCCCGCCGCGAGCCCGCCGCCGCCGACGGGGACGACGAGCCGGTCCAGGGGGCCGGTCGCGGCGAGCAGTTCGAGGGCGAGCGTGCCGTGACCGGCGGCCACCGCCGGGTCGTCGGAGGACGGCAGGATCTGCATGTCCTCCTCGGCGGCGATGGCGGCGGTGAGGGCGTCACGGTCGTCGTGTACCGGGTCGTAGAGGACGACCCGGGCGCCTTCCCGCCGTATCGCTTCGATCTTCAGGGCCGGCGCATCGGCGGGCAGGACGAGGACGGCGGGTACGGCGAGGGTGCGGGCGAGCGTCGCGACGGCCCGGCCGTGGTTTCCGGAGGAGGCCGCGACGACGCCCTTGCGTATCGCTTCGGGCGGCAGGGTCAGGAGCTTGTTCAGGGCACCGCGGATCTTGAACGCACCGGTGGCCTGGTGGAGTTCGGCCTTCAGGAAGATCTGCGCGCCGAGTTCCGTGTCGAGCTCGGGCAGGGTGAGTACGGGGGTGCGGACCACGCGTCCGCGGATCCGCTCAGCGGCTTGGTACACGTCATTGATCTGCATGGTCGTGTCCCTGAGAGGTGAGACGGCTGGGCGAACCGCTGTCCGCCACGGCTCGGACGGGGGATTCCCACACCGGTTCGGGCCCCCGCAGCAGCAGGCGGGGGAGGGCCCCGGCCACGGCGACCACGGCGGCGACGGCCCACCACGCCCAGGTGTGGCGCAGCAGGGCGGTGCCCAGCAGCACCGGGCCGACCAGGTCCTGGCCCACCCGGCCGAGGTTGTAGAAGGTCAGGTAGCGGCCGCGTGCCTGTGGCGGGGAGAGGGAGAAGGACAGCGGGGTGCTGGCGATGTGCAGGCACTCTCCCGCCGAGTGGACCACGATCGCCAGCAGCAGCAGCGCGGTGGCCCCGAGGGCGCTGGTGACGGTCCCGGAGGCCGAGTACACCAGGCAGGCCACGCCGATCGCCACACCGCCGAGCGCCGACGCGCCCGAGGCCGCCCGGTAGCTGGCGAAGCGGCGGTTCACCGGGACCTGGGCCAGCATGGCGAGGGCTCCGTTGAGGGCGAGGAGGGCGGTCAGCGCCCAGCGGGGCGCCTCGGTGTGCGAGGTGATCCACAGGGGCAGCACCAGCGTCAGGATGGTGTTATGGGTCAGCAGGGCCGCGTTGACGGCCGTGATCAGGAGGTAGGCGGGGCTGCGCAGGGGCGAGCGGACATCGGTCGTGCCGGGGCGCTCGGCGGTGTTCCGGCCGGTTCCGGTGGCCTGTTCGGCGCTCGACCGCATCCGCACGAGCAGGGCCGCGGCGGCGATGAAGGAGGCCGCGTTGGCCAGGACGCACGCCTGGTACAGGGACGGCGAGTCGAGCATGACCGGCGCGGTCGCGGCCATGGAGCCCAGCACGATGGCGGCGTTGCGTACGGAGAACACCGTGCCGAGGATGGTGGCCCGGTCGCGTTCGCCGAACAGGGCGCCCATCAGGCTCTGGTTGATGGCGGGGCTGGCCCGGTCGGCCGTGGAGACCAGGCAGGTGAGCAGGACGAACGCCCAGTACGGCTTGGCCAGCAGATACAGGCTGTAGCCGGCGGCGCGGACGAGGAAGAGCAGCATCAGTGCCCGGTGGGCGCCCAGCCGGTCGGCCAGGCGCCCGATCTGGGGGCTGATGAGCAGGGCACAGACGCTGCCCGCCGAGATACCGGCGCCGACGGAGGTGACGGAGAAGTGCCGTACCAAGGTGAAGAACAGGATGGACGTGGCGCTGTACAGACCCGTTCCGAAGGAGTCGACGCCGGCGGTCAGCAGCAGCAGCCGGGTCTCCCGCCTGCCCAGCATGAGGGTGTCCGCCAGCGTGCGCAGCCGGGAGGCCACGCGGTCGGTGGGCGGTCGGTTCGGCACGGTGTGCTCTCCTTCGCGGCGGGGGTGGGGAGCGGGGACGGGTCAGTGGTGCCGGCCGGCAAGGGTGCACAGCGGGGCGATTCCGGCGAGGATGCTCTCGGCCGGCAGGCCGAAGTCGATGAGGCACGCGACCTCGTCGACGCCAGTGGCGGCGAGCCGCTCGACCATGGCCGCGCAGCTGTCGGGGGAGCCGATCAGGGAGCCCTGGCTCAGATAGCGCTCGTAGGTGACGTCCAGGAGTTCCTCGATCAGGTCGTCCGGGATGTCCTCGTCGGGCAGTGAGAGGCCGCCGCTGATGGTGCCGCCGCCGCCCGCGGCCTGCCGTTCCAGGCCGACGGCGGAGCGCAGGTACTCGCGGAAGGGGGTGCGGGAGCGGGCGATCGCCGTCTCGGCGTCGGCGTCGAGGTGGGTGTGGAGCATCAGCGAGACGATGCCGTCCTCGGCGCGGTGACCGTGCTCGGCGCGGGCCTTGCGGTACACGTCGATCTTTTCCCGGAGCTGGTCCAGGTCCTGGCCGATGAGGTGGGTGAGGACATTGACGCCGAGCGCGCCCGCGTCCCGGAAGGTCTGGAGATTGCCCGACGAGGTCAGCCACACGGGCAGTTCCCGCTGGACGGGTACGGGGTGCAGCCGCACCGTGGTGGGCCGCTGTGCGCCGTTGGGCAGTTCGACCGTGGACCCGGCCCACAACGTCCTCACGGTCTGAAGCTGTTCGAGCATGACGTCGCGCCGGTTGTCGTAGGACGCGGGGCTCAGGACGAAGTCGTTGGTGTTCCAGCCCGCACCGAAGGAGATGGCGGCGCGCCCGCCGGACAGGTTGTCGACCACGGACCAGTCCTCGGCCACCCGGACGGTGTTGTGCAGGGGCGAGATGAGGCTTCCCGCCCGCAGTTGCACCCTGTTCGTCGCCATGGCGAGCGCGGCGCTGGTGAGCGCCGGATTGGGGAAGACACCGCCGAACGTGTCGAAGTGCCGTTCCGGGGTCCACACGGCGTCGAGTCCGCCGTCGTCGGCGAGCCGGGCGGCGTCCAGCATCGTGCGGTAGGTCTCGCGGGCGTCGCCGGTGGCGGAGGCGAAGAACATGATGCCGAAACGCATGGTGACTCCAGTTCCCGAGCCCTGCGACCGCTGGGCCGTTGCCATGTCAGGAGGCCCCCCCTACGGGGGACGTGCGGGCGGTGAACGCGAAGATGTGCCCGTGGGCCGGCAGGCTCTGCGGCAGCGCGCCGCGCTCCAGGGCCGCCGCGCCGGCGGCGATCTGCTCGTCCCCGGCGGCTTCGGGCAGGGGCCAGGCGATGCTCAGCACGTTCCGGCCGCGGCGCAGCAGGGCGGCGGGCACGGTGAGCGAGCTCTTCGTCCAGGTGCCGCCGAGCCCTTGCTCGGCGCAGGGCTTGCCGTTCACGGTGAGGGTGACGGTGGCCTCGCCCGTACGGGGCCGCGGCAGCCGCCAGTCGAGGGTGAGCGCGGTGTCCGCGGGATCGTCGACGACGAGGTGGAACTCGCTGGTCAGATCGCGGGCCAGGAGGTACGCCGCCCCGCTGCCGGTGGCCGCTCCCATGCGTTCGCCGAAGGTGGTGGCCTGCGCGTGGTCGGCCAGGAGGTCCACCGTGTCGCCGGCCTGCTCGGCGATCAGCAGCTTCTCGTACCGGTCCCGCACGTCCACACCCGCCGCGGTCAGGGCCTCCACCATGGCCTCGCGCAGCGTGTGGTCGGCGAGCTTGCCGGTCAGGCGGGTGTCGCCGGCCACGAGATAGCGGGCGAACTGCGGCAGGACGGCGGACCGTTCGTAACTGGCGCACATCCAGTGCGGCGCGGTGCGGGTCTGGTAGTCGAGGTAGTCCTCGATGCGGGGTGCGATGCCGGGGTCGAGCTCCAGCGCCCGGTCCAGGTGGTGGCGCAGCAGTTCGGCGGGCTGGCCGTAGTGGGAGTTGTGCACCGCGGCCAGGAGGTGCGCGGCGGCCGACTGGGCGGGGGCGGGTTCGCTCGCCGCGCGGACCAGGCCGGCCGGGGCGGGTGCCGTGCCGCCCAGCGGGGTGGCGGTGGCCGAGGCGGCAGCGGCGGCGGCCAGGGCGAGCCCCTCGAAGGAGAGGTGGCAGTAGTCGAGATGGAAGCGCCGGCCGGGCAGGGCGCCGTCGGCCGCCTCGCGGAAGAGCCGGGGCAGGTCGACGAGGTGGAAGCCGTGCTCCCGCGCCTTGCGGCGCATCTCGTCCTGTACGACGGCGAGGATGCGGGGGGAGTGGACGGTGAACAGGCCGACAGCGGCGTCCTTGGCCGCCACGAGGGCCTCTTCGCGGGTCGCCTCGTCACCGCACGCGGCGGCGGCGCGGGCGAGCAGGCGGCCGCTGACCGGGCTGGTGCCGCCGTCGAGCCGGGCCAGCTCCCGGGCCAGGCGCAGGGCCTCGTCGTGGTGGCCCGCCTCGAGCGCGTCGAGGGTACGGGTCCGCAGCCGCAGCCAGCGCGCCCCGGCGTCACCGGGCAGGGCGGGACACACCAGGGAGCGCTCGTCCTCCCAGTCGGCGAGGTTGAACTCGGGGACGACCAGGGTCACCGGTGCGCCGTAGCCGGCGGCGGTGGCCGCGAGCAGGTCGAGGAAACGGCCCGAACGCTCGACGACGTACTCCTGGAAGAGCCGTCCGGCGGCCGGGTAGCCGCCCTCGCGCAGGGCCTCGGCGAGCCGCTGCATCTGATCCGGGGTCAGGTCGATGTTGTTCCAGTTGTTGCCCGCGTACACGACCAGGGCGTCGGGCCGCAGGCCGGCCGATTCCAGGAGGATCCGCTCCAGATCGCCGAAGTTCGCGTTGGTGCGGGCCAGGTCCAGCACATCGACGTCGGCGAGCCCCGTGACCGAGCCGAGCATCTCGCCCAGGACACTGGCGAAGCTGAAGGCCGGGTCGTAGAAGTAGCCGCGCGCTGCGGACTCGCCGAGGACCACGGTCCGGCGGTGGCCGGGGGTGAGCGGCAGCCGGTCCAGGTCTGCCCAGTACCGCCACTCGTCGCGCCGGGCGGCGTCGCGGACGTACTCCTGCCCCTCGCGGCGCCACACACCGACGGTGTCCGGGTCCGCGGGGGGCGCCGGCGTGGGTGCGGGCCGGGCGGTGGGGCCGGCCGCGCCGAGTTTCTGGAGCAGTGCCAGGGCCAGGGTGCCGTTCTCGCCCGACAGCAGCTCGCTCAGGCGCCGGGTGTAGACGCGGTTCAGGTCATGAGTGCTCATGGGACTGCCTTCGCCTAGAGGAGGGTGTAGACGGAGTCGCTGACCGCCGACGCGCGCGGCGGGCGGGTTCCTTCGAACCAGGTGCGCCAGGCGGCGGGCAGGTTCTCCCGGTCGATCACGAAGTCCTCGAGCACCAGGCAGTCGATGGCCGAGCGCAGGAAGCACAGCAGCGCGTCCTGCGGGGTGCAGACGATCGGCTCGCCGCGCAGGTTGAACGAGGTGTTCAGGACGATGGGGCAGTCGGTCCGTGCCTCGAACGCCTTGATGAGGCGGTAGAAGCGTCCGTTGTCGGCCGCGGTGACCGTCTGCACCCGGGCGGAGCGGTCCACGTGGGTGATGGCCGGCAGGTCCAGGGGCGAGATCACCTCGCACGTCTCCAGCATGAACGGCGAGGGGTGGTCGAGCCGGAAGTGCTCGGCCGCCTTCTCGGCGAGCACGGCGGGCGCGAAGGGCCGGAAGGCCTCGCGCATCTTGACGGAGGCGTTGATGCGGTCCCGCATGTCGGAGCCGCGTGGGTCGGCGAGGATGGAGCGTCCGCCGAGCGCCCGTGGCCCGAACTCCATCCGGCCGTGGTACCACCCGATGACCTTCCCCGCGGCGAGCCGCTCGGCGACGGCGTCGAGGAGTTCGGGCTCGCGGCCGCGGAAGTCCAGGAAGCCGCGCGGGCCCGCCGCCTCCAGTGTCCGGGCCACCTCGGCGGCGGGAACCGGCGGGCTGAGCAGGGCCGAGCGCATCCGGGCCGGGGAGATCCGGCTGCCGGTGATCCGTTGGTGGGCCACCGCCGCCGCGCCGAGGCTGCCACCGGCGTCGCCCGCGGCCGGCTGCACGAAGACCTCCTTGAACGGCCCCTCTTCGACGACACGGCGCGTGGCCACCACGTTGAGCGCGACGCCGCCGGCCATGCACAGCCGGTCGCTGGGCACCAGGCGCCGGGCGCGGGCGGCGAGGGCGAGCAGGGTCTCCTCGGTGACCAGCTGGAGGCTGCGGGCGAGGTCGCAGTGGATCTGCTCGATCTGCGACTCCGGCTCCCTGGGCGGCACCTGGAGCAGGTCGGTGAGCCGCTCGGTGCCCATGCCGTCGGGGTTGCGGAAGTCGAAGTAGGACAGGTCGAGGGCGAAGGTGCCGTCGTCGGTGACCGTGATCAGCTGCCGTACCCGGTCGGCGAACCGGGGCTCTCCGTAGGGAGCCAGGCCCATCACCTTGTACTCGCCCTCGTTGACCTCGAATCCGAGGTGCCCGGTGATCGTGGAGTACAGCAGGCCGAGGGAGTGCGGGAAGCGGACCTCGTCGACCAGGTCGAGCCGGTCGCCGTCGCCGCGGCCCCACGTGGTGGTGGCCCACTCGCCGACCGCGTCGACGGTCAGGACGGCCGCGTCGGGAAAGCCGGAGTAGTAGTACGCGCTGGCCGCGTGGGAGAGATGGTGCTCGACTGTCTCCAGGCGGCCGTCGAAACCGAGGACCTCCCGGATGTCACGGCGGGGCCGGTCGGCGTCGAACCGGAAGAACGCCTCCGGACGGGTGTCGGGCACCTTCGGCAGCCCCATCCACAGCTGCCGGTCGAGCTTCTTGACCGGGTCCTCGTAGTACGCCACGCAGTCGACGTCCGAGATGGAGAGCCCGGCCTCGTCCAGGCAGTGCCGCAGTGCCCGGTACGGGATGCCGGGGTCCTGCTTGACGCGGGTGTAGCGCTCCTCGTGCGCCGCGTTGACCAGTTCGCCGCCGACGAGCACGGCGACGGCGGAGTCGTGGAAGTGCGCCGAGACGCCGACGACGACCGGGCCGTCCTTCCGGGCCCCCATCACCGGCCCCGCCGCGGCAGGTCGTACTCGTCGAGCAGCAGGTTGAACGTGATCACAGTCATCAACAGGTCTCTTTCGAAGGGGACGTTGATCCGGAATCCGGGCCGGGAGTACTCCTCGATGAGTCGCGCGACGGAGGCCGGGTCGAAGTAGCCGTCCGACTTGATCCGGTCGGGGTCGAGGAGCGACTCGACGAGTTCGTCCTGCTGACGCAGGAGGTACGGGCTTCCCGGGGCGGTGAAGCCGAACTTCTCGCGGTCCACGATCGATGCCGGGATCCAGTCGCGGGCGACCTCCTTGAGCAGGTACTTCTCCTCCAGACCCCGCACTTTGAGGTCGGGCGGCACGGTGGCCAGGAACTCCACGAGCTCGCGGTCGAGGAACGGGTGCCGGCTCTCCACGGAGTTGGCGAAGGCCATCCGGTCGCCGTGGTCGCCCAGGAGGTGGTCGGCGAGCCGCACCTTGAGGTCGATGTAGGAGCGGCGGTGCAGCGGGTGCAGTCCCACCAGGCGTTCCCGGTCGAGCAGCGGGTGGTCCAGGCAGTCGATGTCCGGGAAGTCCTCCAGCAGGCCGTGCGCGTACAGGCCGCGCTTGGTGGCGCGGAAGGCGACGTCGTCCCCCTCGTAGAAGAAGTTCTCGTCCCCCCATACCCGGGCCCGCAGCTCGGCCTCGCGCAACTCGTCCTGTCCGAAGCCGGTCACCCGGCCGCCGCGGACCTGGTCGAAGCGGTAGCCGATGTAGCCGCCGAAGAACTCGTCGGCTCCCTGCCCGGTCAGCACCACCTTGACGCCGTTGTCGTGGACGGTCTCCGACAGCGCCATGGCGGCGGCGTCGAAGGACTCCTTCAGGGGGCACTCGGTGTGCCGGATCACCTGGGGGAGCCGCTCGCTGATCTCGTCGCCGTGGATGAACCGTTCGTGGTGCTCGGTGCGCAGGGCACGACTCATCGTGCGCTGGTGGTCGGCCTCGGACAGCTCCCGCTCGGGGAAGGCCGCGGAGAACGACGGGATGTCGGCGTCCGGCATCAGCCGCCGCATGATGGCACCGACCAGCGACGAGTCGAGTCCGCCGCTCAGGTACAGGCCCACGCCCACGTCGGAGAGCAGGCGTTTCTCGACGGACCTGACGAGAAGTTCCTCCAGGCGTTCGGCGTAGTAGCGCTCGCCATGGCGGTCCGCGGGCTCGTCGGCGCGGGGATAGACGAGGTCCCAGTACCGCTGTTCCCGTGGCTGTTCGCCGACCCGGCACAGCACGGTGGTGCCCGGTGGGACGCTGCGGACGCCCCGGAACATGGTGCGCGGGCTGACCAGGCCGGGCAGGGTGAGGACCTGGTCCAGGCCTACGGGATCCACCTCCCGTTCCACTGCCGGGTGCTGGAGGATGGCCTTGATCTCGGAGGCGAACACGAGGGTGTCGCCGGTGCTGGTGTAGAACAGCGGGGTGACCCCGAAGTGGTCCCGGGCGCCGAGGAAGAGGCGCTCGCGGCGGTCGTAGAGCACGAGGGCGAACTGTCCGTCCAGCTTGCGGACGAAGTCGCTGCCGTACTCCTCGTAGAGGTGGGGGACGACCTCGGTGTCGCACGCGGTCTTGAAGACATGGCCCCGCGCCGTCAGTTGCCGCCTGAGGTCACGGTGGTTGTAGATCTCCCCGGTGGTCATGGCGACCACGTTGCCGTCCTCGCTGTACATCGGCTGCTGGCCGCCGGCCGGGTCGTTGATGGCCAGCCGGGCGAAGCCGAAAGCGACGTGTTCCTCCACATGGGAGCCGAAGAAATCAGGGCCGCGATGACGGATGGCGCTCTGCATGGAACCGAGTTCAGGGGCCTCGGCTTGAATCGCCTTCGCGCTGATGAAACCGCATAGACCGCACATTGGATAAACCGTTCCCCCATGGTCGATGACGTGAGTGCCACACGGCCGTAGCACCCCATGCAGGGGGCATGGTTGGCCCATGAAAACGCACTCGGGGACGCAGGAAACGTAACACTGAATCGGCGGACTGGTGGGGCCGGTCGAGCTCTTCTCCATCGTCTCTCGAGATGCCGATTTTCCCACTGGTTCGCGCTGTCCCAGCACACCGGCGTCCGGCGTTCGCTCGTGGCGCGCTGAAGGGACGCTCGAGAGGGCGGCGGACGACATTGACCGAGTACCGGGCCCAGCCGTTGGATGAGGACTCATGAGCCCGATTCCGCAAGTTCCATCAATGCGTTCCGGGGGATTCCGTCACGAGCGACGCAAGGCGGTCCGTTTCCATGGCTGACCGCTTGTCGGAATCATCTGCGGAACGGTTGGAATTCAGTGCGGGCGAGGAGAATTCGCTGCGTCTGCTGAGTGATCTCGCGACCCGTGCCGCCACCCGCTGGCCGGACCGCACCGCCGTGGTCTCCGCGCACCGCACCGTCACGTTCGCCGAGCTGCGGGACGCCGCGGACGCCGCCGCCGGCGAACTACGGCGGGCCGGGATCGCACGCGGCGAGCGGGTGGTCGTCGCGGTCGAGGACCCGGCGAGCGTCCTCGCGCTGCTGCTCGCGACGGCCGCCACCGGAGCCGTGCACGTCCTGGCGGAACCGGAACTGCCCGGCTACGCCGCGACGCATCTCCTCACCGATGCCGCACCCTCCTGCGTGATCGCCGACGAGTCCTCCTCGCTCGCCGCCGCGGCACGCGCCGAGAAGCTGCCGGTGCGGCAGCTGCGGCCCTTCTCCCTTCCCGGCGGCCCGCCACATCCGCGGGTCCCCCCGGCCGCCCCGATCCCGTCCGACCCCGTGAGCATCCTGTACACGTCGGGGTCCACGGGCCGGCCCAAAGGTGTGGTCAGCACGCACGCCAACGTGCTGTTCTGCGTCCGGGCCATCGCCCGCCGGCTGCGCCTCACGCCCGACGACGTGATCGGCTGTGTGCTTCCGCTGACCTTCGACTACGGCCTCTACCAGCTCTATCTCGGCCTGTATTCGGGTGCCGCGGTCGCTCTCGGCCACGGTGTGGACGCCGGACCGGGCCTCGCGCGTTTCCTGCTGCGCCACGAGGTGACCGTGCTGCCCTCGGTGCCCGGACTCACCTGGTCCTTGTGCAGGCTGGCCGAGCGGCAGTCCCGGCGGCCGCCCCTGCGCATGCTCACCAACACGGGTGCGGCCCTGTCGCCCCAGCTGGCGGCCAGGGTGGGGGCGGCGTTCCCCGGGATCGACGTCGTCGCGATGTACGGGCTCACCGAGTGCAAGCGGGTCTCCATCCTGCTGCCCGAGGAATGGCAGGAGCGGCCCACGTCGGTGGGCCGCCCGCTCGACGACACCGAGGTCCTCGTCCTGTGCCCGCGCACCCAGCGGGTCCTGCCACCGGGCGAGGAGGGCGAACTGGTGGCGCGCGGGCCTCATCTGACCCGTGGTTACTGGCGCGATCCGGAGCTCACCGCGCAGCGGTTCCGGCGGGTCGGACCGGCCCAGGAGACCATGCTCTTCACCGGCGACCGCGGCCGCGTCGACGCCGACGGCTACGTGTACGTGAGCGGGCGCGACGACGACGTGTACAAGGAGAACGGTTTCCGGGTCAGCGCGGCCGAGATCGCCCTGGCGGCGGAGGACGTGCCGGGCGTGGAGAAGGCGCACTGTCTTCCCGGGCGCGAGGACCGTCCCGCGCGGCTCGCCGTGGTGAGCAGCCGCCCCATCGAGGAGATCCGGCGTGAACTGACCGAACGCATCGAGTGGTTCAAGGTCCCCGACGACATCCGGACGCTGGCCGCCCTCCCGCTCAAGCGCAACGGCAAGACCGACACCGCGGCCCTGGAGGCCCTGCTGACCGGGGGCACGGCATGACGGATCCCGGGCCGCTCGCCGAACTCGCGGAACGCTACGGCACGCCCCTGTACGTGTACGAGCTGTCCGAACTGCGTGCGGCACACGCCGCGTTGCGTCAGGCGCTGCCCGAAGAGGCCGGGCTCTACTACTCGCTCAAGGCCAACCCGCACCCCGAGCTGGTACGGGAGCTCACCGCCGCGGGCTGCCGGGCCGAGGTCTGCTCGGAGTCGGAGCTCGACGCGGCGCGGGCGGCCGGCCTGCCCGGTGGCGCCGTGCTGTGCACCGGCCCCGGGAAGACCACGGCCGAGCTGCGGCACGCCCTGGAGCACGGCGTGCGCCGCTTCTCGGTCGAGTCCCCGGTCGACCTGGCCCGCCTGGGCGCGGCCGCCCGCGCCGCGGGCACCCGGGCCGAGGCCCTGTTACGGCTCAACCCGGAAACGTATCCGGCGGGCGCGGGCCTGGCCATGGGCGGGGCCCCCACGCAGTTCGGCAGCGATGTCTCCTGGGTCCGGAGCTCTCCCGGCGCGTTCCGTGCCGAGGGCGTGGACCTGGTGGGGTACCACGTCTACACGGGCAGCAACGTCCAGGAACCCGACCAGCTGGCGCACTGGTTCGCCGCTGCGGCCGACGCCGTGGTCCGGGCGCAGGAATCCCTCCGCATCGACCTGCGCATGGTGGACCTGGGCGGCGGATTCGGCCACCCGTACCTCACGCCCGGCGCCCGTCCCGGCTTCGGCGCGCTCCGGCCGGCGCTGCGGGAACTGGTCAAGGACCGGCTCGACCCGCTCGCGGAGCGGCCCCTGGAGCTCGCCTTCGAGTCCGGCCGTTATCTGGTCGGCGCCGCGGGACGGTTCGTCGTCCGCGTCCAGGACGTGAAGGTCAGCAAGGGCCGCCGCATCGTGGTCGCCGACGGCGGCATCAACGCGCTCGGCGGCATGGCCGGGCTGCGGCGCATCCCGCCGATGGCGGCGGCCGCGGTGACACTCGCCACGGGGTCCGCCGAACCCGTCGACGAAGCCGTCCTGACCGGCCCCCTGTGCACCACCCTCGACGTCCTCAACGCCCGCCTCCCGCTGCCGGACGTGCGTCCCGGCGATCTGCTGAGCATCCCGAACTGCGGGGCGTACGGGATGACCGCGAGCCTGCTCGCCTTCCTCGGCCGCCGCCCGCCGGCCGAGGTCTTCCTCGACGCCGGCCGCGTCCGCGCCGCCACCGCTCTGCGGCTGAGCCACCACGACATCCACCTCAGGAGGCAACCATGAGCGCCGCCCGACAGGCTTTCCGTGACGTCCTGCTGGCCTATCTCACGTGCGAGGCGGAGAGCCTCGACCCCGAGATCCGGCTGCGCACCCTCGGCCTCAACTCGATGCGGGCCGTGGACCTGGTGCTCGATCTGGAGGACCGGTTCGGCTTCGCGTTTCCCGACGACCGTTTCACCGACGAGAACTTCGCCACCGAGGCGAGCCTGTGGTCGGCCGTCGAGCCGCTGCTCGGCGCGGGTGCCCGGTTGTGACGCCCGCTGACCTGGACGCGGTGGAGAAGGAACTCGCCGACCTCGCACGCGAGGTCGACGCCGACGGCGACCCGGAAGGCCGGGTGGTGTCGCTGCTGCGCACGCACCGGCTGCTGGGCCACCAAGTGCCGGAAGAGCTGGGCGGGTGGGGCGGGGACCTGACCGAACTGGTGGCGCTCGCCCACCGGATCGGCGGCGTCTGCCCGGGGGCCGGTGTGCTCTGGGTCATGCACTGCCAGCAGGTCGCCATCCTGCGCGACCACGCCCCGGAGCCGCTGCGCGGCCGGGTCCTGCGGGAGGTCGCCGAGCGGCAGCTGCTGCTGGGGTCGGTGACCACCGAGCCCCGCAAGGGCGGTCATGTGCTCACCGCGCACGCCGCCGCCCGCGCGGACGGTGACACCGTCGCCTTCCGGCGTGCCGCCCCGGTGGTCAGCGGCGGTGCGCACGCCGACGCATTCCTGCTGTCCCTGCGCCGCGCCCCCGACGCCGCCCCGGACGACGTGCTGCTCGTCTACGCCGACCGGAGCCAGTGCGGCGCCACCGTGCTGGGGCCGCTGGACCTGCTGGGGATGCGGGCCGCCGGGAACGTGGCGATGGAGTTCGAGGGCCGGGTGCCGGCCGGTCAGCTCATCGACCCCGCGGGAGGGTTCACCCGCGTCACGATGCGCACCCTGGCCCCGATCGGCCATCTCGGCTGGGCCGCCTGCTGGATCGGTGCCGCCCGCCGGGCGCTGCGCCAGGTGGTCGAGCTGCTGCGGGCCGGAACGCTCACGCGCACCGACTCCGCCTACCACGCGCTGGCCCGGGCACGTGCCCGGATCGACAGTGCCGAGGCGCTCGTCCTCGCCGCGCTCGGCGAGCACCGCCGGCTGACCGCGGGACCGGACCGGGACGGCGCCCGCCTCGACTCGCCCGCCTTCCAGATCCTGGTCAACAACGTCAAGATGACCGTCTCGCAGGAGACGTACGCCGCCGTCGACGCCCTCCTCGGGCTGGCCGGCCTGGCGTGGGGCTACCGGCGCGACGGCGGCACCGACCTGGAGCTGCTCTTCCGGGACCTGCGGGCGGCCCCGCTGATGTACGGCAACGACCGGCTCGCGGGCGCGAGCGGCCGCCTCGCGGTGATGGACCGCACCGCGCGGTCCTTCCCCGGCACCGGCCTGGACTCGCTGCCCCGCGGAGGCGGCGATGACTAGAGCAGCCGGCACGCGCACGGCGGTCCGTGGTGACCTGCTGTCCTGCTACACGGCCGCGGTCGCCGTGCTGATGGAGACCCGCGGCCTCTCCCACCGGGCGGTGCTCGGCGGGCAGTTGTTCCTCGCGGTGCGCCGCGAGGGCACCCGGTGCGAGGTCGTGCACCAGCACACGCCGCTCACCGGCGACGGCGACACGTTCACGCTGCCGCTGGTGCGGCGGGGCGCGGCGGACGCGGAGGAGGCGGGCCGCGCCATCGAGGCGGCCGCCCGCCGGGACGGAGCCGTGATCGTGACCGGCTCCACCGACCGGCTGCCGTGGCTGGCCGGGGCCGCACCGGCACCGCACTGGTTCGCCGTCACCTGCCGCGCCGAGCGGCTGGAGATCGACGATGTGTTCACCTGGAGCGACGACCAGGGTGACTTCGGCCCGTACCTGGCTACGGCCGACGCGCGCGATCTCGGCCCCCTCGCCGCCTGTCCCGCGCCGCCGGAACCGGCGCACCGCGCGAGGGAGCGCCTGGCCCTGGGCACCGGCGATCCCGGGCCGGCCGGGCGGGTGGACCTGCCCTACCAGTGGTTGGAGCCGGCCCCGGCGGCCGGACCTCGCGTGGAAAGCCGAGCGGACGTGACGCTGAGCCGGATGCTGCACCGTACCGCCGTGGCACCGGGTCTCGCCGAGTCCGGATGGCTGACCGCCGGGGCCGCGACGGCCGCGCTCGCGGATCTGCTGGAGGAGGCCGGGCGGAGTCCGGAAGTCCTCGCCGTGCAGAGCGACCTGTGGGTGGCGGCGCGCGGGCGTGCACTGTTCCGCGAGGTGCTGCGCGACGAGGCCACCGCTGTGCTGGGCCCCGCGGCGGCCGGGCTCGGGGACTGGGTGGAGGCGCAGGTACTGCCGCGCTGGACGGGAGTGGTCCGTGCGGTCCGCTACAACGCGCTCCGGGTGCGGCTCGGCCGGCCGCCGCAGCGGGGGATGGCGCGGGAGCTGCGCAGGCTGGGCGTCCTCGAGGATGAGTTGCTGGACCGGCTCAGGGGCTGCCTGGCCGCGGCGGCTCCCGACGGGGGCTATTCGACGAGTGGGAGATGACATCGTGTCGACGAAGAAGCGAGTATGCCTGATCGCGGCCAAGGAGCCGCTGCTGCGGCGCGCCGCCGCGCTGGGCCTGGAGGTCCTGTCGGTGCAGACACCGGAGGAGTTCCGCAAACTGCCGGCCGAGCTCACCGACGGGGTGACTACGCTGGCGCTGGACTACCACGACCGGGATCTGCTGGTCGAGTCCGTGCGGGCGCTGCACGCCGCGCGGCCGCTGGACGGTGTGTTCACCGTTTATGAGGAGGCCCTCCTGCCGGCCGCGCACCTGGTCGACGCGCTCGGCCTGCCCGGTTCGTCGTACGAGACCGTGAAGCTGCTGACGGACAAGTGGGCGATGCGCGAGCACCTGCGCGAGGCCGGGGTCGGCACCGTCGCGGCGGCGCTCGGCCGGGGCGAGGAGGATCTGACGGCATTCGGGGCCGAGCACGGCTATCCGTTCATCGCCAAGCCGGTGGCGGGTTCGGCGAGCCTCGGCGTCTTCCGGGTGGATTCCGCGCACGAGGTCCCCTCCGTGGCGGAGCGGTTGCGGGAGGTCGGGCTCGACCTGTTCCTGATGGAGGAGTTCCTCGACGGCCACGAGATCAGCGTGGACGGCATCAGCTTCCACGGGCGCTACGTCATGCTGGCCGTCTGTGACAAGATCACCGGCCCCGGTTTCATCGAACTCGGCCATTCGCTGCCGGCCGCCCTCGATGCCGAACAGAGCCGGTCCGTCTACGAGTTGGTCGCCGGGTTCCTGGACTGTGTCGGTCTGACCGAAGGGCTCTCGCACGTCGAGGTGAAGCTCACCAGCGCCGGACCGAAGATCGTCGAGGGGCACAACCGGCGTGGCGGCGACCGGCTGAACACCATGGCGGACGCCGTGTACGACATCGACCTGGAGGAGCTGGGTCTGGCCTGGGCCGCCGGTGCCGCCGAGGCGCTGCCCGCCGCGCCCGAGGCCCGGTGCGGCACCGCCGTGTGCTTCTTCACCGCCGAACGGGGCGTGGTGCGCGAGGTGCTGGGAGCCGAGGAGGCGCGGGCCCACCCCCAGGTCCTCGAACTGCACGTCAACTTCCCCGTCGGCACCAGCGTTCCCCGACTGCGCTGGTCCCTGGACCGGGCCGGGTACGTCGTGACCCGGGCCGACACGGCTCAGGAGGCCCTCTCACTCGCCCGGGACCTCACGTCGCGGATCCGGCTCGTGGTGGACCACGTGGAACCTGACCTCGCCGCCGACGACGCCCGGCACCGCGATCTGATCGGCGAACTCGACCAGGCGGCCCGCCTGGGATACCGGACGTCCTGAGCCGACTGCCCCGCCCTCCTGCCGGCCCGCACGAGACGACAGCGGAGTGACCATGTACGTGAGCACATCGACCCTGATGGACCTGGTGGACCGGCAGTGCGCCCGGACACCGGACGCGGTGGCCGTCGTCAGCGACGGTGAGACGCTGACGTACGGGCAGCTCGCGCAGCGCTCGGAGGCCCTCGCCGCGCGGTTGCGGGCGCTCGGCGCGGGACCCGACCGGGTGGTCGCCCTGGCCCTCCAGCGATCGGCCGCCCTGGCCGTGGCGGTTGTCGGCGTCATCAAATCGGGTGCCGCCTATCTGCCCCTCGCGCCGGAAGACCCACCGGACCGGCTGCGGCTGCTCGTCGAGGACTCGGCCGCGGTCGCGGTCCTCACGACACCCGAGCCGGCGGCGGGCGCCCCGCCGTGGGGGGTGCCCGTTCTCGACCCGGGCGAGCCGTCGGACGGCGCCACCGGTCCCGGTGGGCCCGAGCCGGTGGCGGCCACGGGCGACGACCTGGCGTACGTCATCTACACCTCGGGCTCCACCGGCCTGCCCAAGGGTGTGCTGACCGAGCACGCGGCCATCGTCAACCGGCTGGCGTGGATGCAGCGGACGCTGCCGATCGGACCGGGCGACACCGTCCTCCAGAAGACGCCGTACACCTTCGACGTGTCGGTGTGGGAGCTGTTCTGGCCGCTGATCACCGGCGCGCGGCTGGTGTTCGCCCGGCCGGGGGGCCATCGCGACCCGCGCTATCTGCTGGACACGATCCACCGGTACCAGGTGACGGTCACGCACTTCGTGCCGAGCATGCTGGAGGAGTTCCTCAAGGAACTGCCCAACCACAGGGCCGCGTCGCTGCGGCGGGTGCTGGTCAGCGGCGAGGAGCTCAAGCCACGGGTGCGGGACCGTTTCTTCGAAGTTCTGTCCACCACCGAACTGCACAACCTCTACGGCCCCACCGAAGCCGCCATCGACGTGACGCACTGGCAGTGCGCCCGGGGCGAGGACCCGGACCGGGTGCCCATCGGACGGGCCATCGACGGAGCCCGGCTGTACGTCCTCGACACGGAACTGCGCCGCGTTCCACAGGGGGAGGTGGGTGAGCTGTGCATCGGCGGGCCGGTCATCGCCCGCGGCTACCTCAACCGGCCCGAGGAGCAGCGGACCCGCTTCGTACCGGATCCGTACGCCACCGAGCCGGGCGCCCGGCTCTACCGCACCGGAGACCTGGCCTCGCAGCGCGCCGACGGTGTCATCGACTACCACGGGCGGATCGACAACCAGGTCAAACTGGGTGGCGTGCGCATCGAGGCGGGCGAGGTGGAGGCCGCCCTGGAGGCGCTCGAGGACGTCGAACAGGCCGTGGTGGACCTGCGCACCTGGCCCACCGGCAGGCCGGTGCTCGTCGGCTGGGTGACCGGACGGTTCGGCGCAGGGGGGCCGGCGGACGTCCGGGAACGGCTGCTGCGGACGCTGCCCGCGGCCTACGTGCCCGGTGTGCTGATTCCGCTGGAGGAGCTTCCCCTGAGCCGGCACGGCAAGGTGGACCGTGCGAAGCTGCCGTGGCCGCCGCCGGGGGAGGAGCCCGACGTGCCGGAGGAGCCGGAAACCTCTTCGTCCACCGGCGATCCGGAGTCGGCCCGCACGGTCGCCCAGGTGCACCGGGTCTGGCGGGAGCTGGTGGGCCGCGACCCGCGGCAGCAGCCCAACTTCCATGTGGCAGGCGGGGATTCGCTGCTCGCCGGCCAGCTGGTGGCCGCCGTGTGCCGGGAACTCGACATCGACCTGACCACGGCGGACTTCCTGGAGACCCCGCACGTCGACGGTCTGGTGCAGATGGTCGACAAGGCGCTCGCGTCCGGCAGGCACGAATCCGCCCGGGTACGGCCTGTGCCCCGGACCGGCCGGCTGCCGCTGTCGTCCGCGCAGCGCCGGATGTGGCTTCTGCACCGGGCCGATCCCCGGGACGTGGCGATGAACATCCACGGCGGGCTGCGGCTGACCGGACCGATCGACCGGGCCGGTGTGACCCGTGTCCTGACGCAACTGACCCTCCGTCACGAGGTACTGCGCACCACCTTCCCCGACTTCGACGGCCGGCCGGTCCCGGTGACCGGGGACGCCCCCCGGATCGAGGTGCCGCTTCAGGAGTGCCGGGGACTGAGCGCACCCGAGCGGGACCGGGCGGCGCTGGCGGCCTGCGCCGAGATCGGCGCCGCGCCGTTCGACCTCGCGGGCGGACCCCTCGTACGCGCCCGGCTGCTGTCGTTCGCCGACGACGACCACTTCCTGGCCCTCGGCCTGCACCACATCGTCACCGACGGCTGGTCCTGGTCGGTGCTCGCGCACGACTTCGTCCGCCTGTGGGCCGAGGGCGGCGACGCACTGCCCGCGCTGCCGGTGCAGTACCAGGACTACGCGGCGTGGGAGGCGGGACTGCCGGAGCGCGAGGAGGACGTGGCGTACTGGGGCGAGGTGCTGCGGGACCCGCCGCCGCCCCCGCGCCCGGCCGGGACTCGCGGCCGACCCCCGGAGCTGAGCGTCGCGGCGGGCGTCACCGAGGTGGTGTGGCCCGACGGGTTCACCGAACGGCTCCGCGCGTTCTGCGCCCGGCACGAGGTCACGGTCTTCACCGTGCTCCTCGCCGGGTACGCGCTGCTGCTGGGCAGGCTCGCCCAGCAGGAGGACGTCATCGTCGCCGCACCCGTGGCGGGCCGGACCAGTGTCGACGTCGAACCCCTCATCGGCTGCTTCATCAACACCCTGCCGCTGCGCCTGGAACTGGACGAGGACCAGACCTTCACGGAGCTGGTGGCCCGGGCCGGTGCCGCCGCGACCGCCGCGCAGGCCCACGGGCGGCTGCCCATCGAGCGGATGCCCCTGGCCGACGCCGACCGCGGCCCCGGCCGGTCCCCGCTGCTCCAGGCGCTCCTCGTCGTGCAGAACACACCGCCGTGGCACGCGCGGCACCTCGGCCACCGGGTCGAGGTCGTCGAGCAGCCGAGCCCGCGCACCCACTATCTGCTGAAGCTCGAAGTCCTCACCCCGGCACCGCCGATGCCGACCCGGCTGGTATACGCGGCGGACGCCCTGGACGCCGACCGGGCCGCGACGATCGCCGCACAGCTGGTCACCCTGCTCGACCAGGCACTGGCCGATCCGCACGGATACGTCTACGACTTCTCACTCCTCGACTCCCTGCGGCGCTGAGTCCGCCCCCTGCCGCAACCCACCCGGAGGAACTTGCCGTCATGACCTCGCACAGCAGCCAGGCGAGCCTGCTCACCGCCCCCGCGCCGGCCCCGCCGACCACGGCGCAGGCAGCGGCCCCCCTTCCGTTCACCGTCCCCGCACCGCTGACCGCACAGGTGGAGCGCCTCGCCGCCGAGGCACCCGACCTTCCCGCGGTGCGCCGGGGCACGCAGGAGTGGACCTACCGTGACCTCGCGGACTCGGCCCGCCGCATCGCCTCCGGACTGGTGGCGGCGGGGGTCGCGCCGGGCGAGACCGTCGCGGTGCACGGCGGGCGCAGTTTCCAGACGGTGGCCGCGCTCCTCGGCGTCATGCGCGCCCGGGCCGTCGTGCTGCTCCTGGACCCGGCCCACGCCGAGGACCGCACCCGGATCCTCCTCGAGGAGGCCGGCGCCCGCATCGTGGTGACCACCGACGGCACGGTGGACGCGCCGGCCCGGGAGGTACTGCGGTACGCGGAGCTGGCGGTCACCGAGCCCGCCGAACTCGCCGAGGTGGACGCGCAGGACCCGGCCTATGTGATCTTCACGTCCGGCACCACGGGACGCCCCAAGGGAGTGCTCGGCTGGCACGGCGCGCTCGCGCACTACGTGGACTGGGAACAGTCCCGCTACGGCTTCGGGCCGCACGACCGGGTCGCGCAGGTCGCCTCGTTCTCCTTCGACGCCGTACTGCGCGACGTGTTCCTCGCACTCGGCTGCGGGGCCACGCTGAGCCTGCCGCCGACGGACCGTCCCTTCGAGGACCCGGAGGGGCTGCTCGAATGGTTCGACGAAGAGGGCGTCACCATCGTCCACACCGTCCCCAGCGTGCTTGCCTCCTGGCTGCACGCCGCCCAGGACGCGGGCCCCTCGCTGCGCAGCATCCGGTTGCTGGGGCTGGCCGGGGAACCGCTCACCGGCGCCCTGGCGCGCCGCTGGCGCGCGCGGTTCCCCGAGTTCACCGGCTTGGTGCTCAACCTCTACGGAACCACCGAGGGCACGATCCTCCAGTCCTGCTACGAGGTGCCCGAGGAGACCGACGACGCGACCCTTCCGGTGGGTACGCCGATCGGTGAGACCCAACTGCTGGTGCTCAACCGCCGCGGCGCGCTGTGCGGCGTGGGCGAGCCCGGTGAAGTCGTCGTCCGCTCGCCGTTCCTGACCCGTGGCTATCTGGAACCGCCCGCCGAATCCGGGTTCGGTGCCAACCCCCTCCGCAGGGATCCGGCCGACCGGGTCTACCGCACCGGCGACGTGGGCCGCTGGGAGGCGGACGGCACCCTGTTCATCGCCGGTCGCCTCGACGACCAGGTCAAACTGCGCGGCGTACGGATACAGCCGTCCGAGGTGGCCGCCGTACTGGCCTCGCACCCGGCGGTACGGCAGGCCGCGGCCGTCGCGCGCACGGCCGAGAGCGGCGGCCCGGAGCTGGTCGGGTACGTGGTGCTCGGTCCGGACGCCCCCGAGGCCTGGCAGCAGGAGCTGCGGGACCTGGTGGCGGCCCGGGTGTCCACCGCCGCCGTGCCCGCTCACCTGGTCCCCCTTGACGCCCTGCCGCTGGCCGGGAACGGCAAGCTGGACCGGACCCGGCTGCCCGCTCCCTCCTCCGTCGCCGAAGGGCCCGCCGGGTCCGAGGAGCCGGTGACGGACCCCTTGGAGCAGAAGGTCGCCGCCGTCTGGGCGCGGATCCTCGGCCTCGTACCCTCGGCCGTACCGCGCCAGAGGCACTTCTTCGAACTGGGCGGCGACTCCCTGACGATGGTGCGCGTGCTCTCCCGGCTGCGCCGGGAGACCGGGGCGGACGTGGGCATGCAGGACTTCTTCCGGCATCCCACGGTCGCCGGGCTCGCCGCGGTGGCCCGTGACAGCGGGGCCGGGGCCGGGAGCGGCGACACGATCACCCGGCGCACCAGGAGCGGGCCGCTGCCGCTCTCCCAGGAGCAGGAGGGCCTGTGGTTCGTCCATCAGGTGACTCCCGACAGCTTCGCCTATCACATGGCCGGCGCCTTCGAGGTGGCACCGGGCACGACGGTGGAGGACGTCGAGCGTGCGCTGACCCGGCTGCTCCAGCGGCACGAGGCGCTGCGTACGGTCTTCCGGCCGGGCGAGAACGGCGATGGCCGGCCGGTGCAGATCGTGCTCGACACGACGGCCCCCGACCTGGCCGTGCTGCCCGCCGCCGAGGACCGCGCCGCCGCGCTGGCCACGCTCGCCACGGCCGGCGCACAGCCCTTCGACCTGGCCCAGGGGCCGCTGCTTCGCGCCCGGTTGGTGGCCGAGCCGCGGGGACTGCTGCTCGGGCTGACCGTGCACCACATCGTGTGCGACGGCTGGTCGTGGGAGGTGATGGCGAGCGAGCTGAACGCGGCCCTGGACGGCCGCGGCCCGGCCGCCCAGCCGCTGCCGCTGAGTTACGGCGACTACGCGGTGTGGCAGCACGAGCAGACGGACGAGACGCAGCTGGAGCGCCATCTGGCCTTCTGGAGCGGCAAGCTGGCCGACGCTCCCCAGCTCGACCTGCCGCTGAGCAGGCCCCGCCCGGCCCGGCTCACCCACCACGGCAAGGTGCAGCGCTTCACGATCGACGTGCCGCTCGCCGCGGAACTCGACCGGTTCTGCCACGAGCACGGCTTCACCCGCTACATGGCGCTGCTGACCGCCTTCGGGCTGCTGCTGTCCCGATCCGCCTACCAGGACGAGGTGGTGGTCGGCGTGGACAGCGCGGGCCGTGACCACTCCGAGCTGGAGCAGACGGTGGGCTTCTTCGTGCGCACCCACGCCGTGCGCATGGGCTTCGCGGACTCACCGGGGTTCCTGGAGGCGGTGCAGCGCGTGCACGACACCTTCCTGGAGGCGTACCCGCACCAGGACGTCCCCTTCTCCCGGATCGTGGAGGCACTGAACCCCGAGCGCGACCCGAGCCGCACCCCGCTGTTCCAGGTGCTGTTCCGCATGCCGCCGAGCGGGGTGCGCACCGAGCCGGCGACCGCGTTGCACCCGGTGGACCTCGAGGGCACCTTCGTGACCTCCAAGTTCGACCTGACCCTGATGGTGCGGGCCGAGGAGGGCGGCCTGGTCTGCGAACTGGAGTACAACACCGACCTGTTCGACGACGAGGTCGCCGAGGCACTCGGCACCCGGTACCGGGACCTGCTCGCCGAGTCCGTGCGCGCCCCCCGTACCCCGGAATCGGCCCTGCTCGTCCAGGCCGGGCGGGGAGACGGCCGAGGTGCCCTCGCCGAGACCGCGACCCCGCCCTCCGCGCACGGTCTGTTCGCCGAGGGCGCCCGGCGTACGCCCCGGTCGGTGGCGGTGCGCGAGGGTGAGCGGGACTGGACGTACGCCGAACTCGCCGACGCCGTCCAGGCGCTGGACGCGGCCCTCCCCGAGCGTGCCGTGGTCGCCGTGCTCGGGGGAAGGAACCTCGCCTCGGTGGCCGCGCTCGTCGCCGCCACGGACCGGGGCCGTGTGGCCGTCCCGGTCGATTCCTCGCTGCCCCCGGTGCGCCGGCGCCAGATGCTGGACCGGGCCGGGGTCCAGCTGGCCGTCGTGGTCGACGAACCGGACGCCGCACTGCCGGTGCCCACCCTGCACCTCGGGCCCGACGCCCGGTTCACGACCGCACCGCCGGACCTGTCGGCGGTCCCCGCGTGCCGGGTGCCCGACGACGCGGCGTACGTCTTCTTCACCTCCGGCACCACGGGCGAACCCAAGCCGGTCCTCGGGATGCGCGGCTCCCTCGACCACTTCGTGGACTGGGAGCGCCGGGAGTTCGCCGTCGGCGCCGACGACCGGGTGGCACAGCTGACCTCGTACTCCTTCGACGCGGTGCTGCGCGACGTGTTCCTGCCGCTGTCCTGCGGCGGCACGGTCGTGCTGCCCGCACCGGCCGTGCGCGACGACGCGCTGCGCCTGTTGCAGTGGCTGGAGAGCGAACGGATCACGGTGCTGCACACCACGCCCAGCGTGCTGGGCTCGCTGCTCGCCGTCGCCGCGGACGCCGACGGGGTCGGGTTGCGCGCGCTGCGCCTGGTCTGCCTTGCCGGTGAGCCGCTGCTCGACGCCACGGTGGCCGGCTTCCGCCGGCTGTTCGCCGACTGCGCGGCCAAGGTCGTGAACTTCTACGGGCCTACCGAGACCACCATGATCAAGAGCTGGTTCGAGGTGCCCACGCACCCCGTGCCCGGGGTGCAGCCGGTGGGCCGGCCGCTGCCCGGCACCCGGATCCGGCTGGTCGGCCGCGACGGACGGCCGTGTGCGCCCGGTGAGCGTGGCGAGATCGTCATCGACACCGCCTTCGGCACCCTCGGCTACCTCGCCCCGTCGCGGGAACCGGGACTGCTCGACGTCCTGCCGGGCATCCACGGCGTCCCCTACCGGACCGGGGACATCGGAGTGGAGCAGCCCGACGGGACGCTCGTCGCGCAGGGACGGCGCGACGGACTGCTCAAGATCCGCGGGGTGCGCGTGCACCCCGCGGAGATAGCGGCGGCGGCCCTGACACATCCGGACGTAGCCGCCTGCCACGTCGAGGCCGTCACCCAGGACGGCAGCACCCAGCTGATCGCCTTCCTCTGCCCGCGCGAGGGCACCGCCATCAGCGCCGAGGCCCTGCGCCTGCACCTGGCCGAACGCCTCGCCGCGCCGGTGGTGCCCGGGCTGCTGTTCACCGTGCCCGCGCTGCCGCTGCTGCCCAACGGCAAGGTGGACCGGCGGGCGTTGCTCGACCGGTCACGGCCCGCCGCCGGGCGCAGGCCGGCCCCGCCGAGCACACCGACCGAACAGGCGCTGGCGCAGATCTGGGGCGCGCTGCTGCGGCAGGACGAACTCGGCATCCACGACGACTTCTTCGAGATCGGCGGGCACTCCCTGCTCGCCACCGTCATGATCACCCGGGTCCGCAAGCAGCTGGGCGCCCAGCTGACACTGCGTCAGGTCCTCGAAATGCCCCGGATCGCCGAACTCGCCCGGGCCATCGACTCCGCCCGCGGCGAGGAGAAGCAGGAGGACGAGGGCCACTTGGTCCGGCTCTCCCACGGCTCGGGCACGCGCCCGCTGTTCTGCGTCCACGGCATCGGCGGGGACGTCCTGCCGTTCCGGGCGCTGGCCGAGGAACTGGGCGACGACGGGCCGGTCCTGGCGTTCCGCGCCCAGGGCACCGACCTCGGCGAGAAGCCGCGCAACGACATCCGCCAGATGGCCGCGGCCTACCTCTTCGAGATGCGCAAGGTCCAGCCCAGCGGGCCCTACCGCATCGCGGGCTGGTCGCTCGGCGGGCTGGTGGCCTACGAGATCGTCCGCCAGCTGTCCTTCGACGGGGAGCGCACCGAACTGCTGCTCCTGGTCGACACGTACGCGCCCGGGACGCGTGCCTACGACGGGTTCGACGGCGATGCCCGGGCCCGCGCCCGCTCCTTCACCGCCGAACTCGCCGGGACGGGATTCCCCGGCGACATCCCTGCCGCGGAGTCCCTGGTCCTGCCCGACGGATCGGCCGGCGGCCCCGACGACGAGCTGCGGCGGCGCTTCCGGATGTATCTGGCACACTCCACGGCCGCCGCCCGCTACCGGCCCAGCGCCCGCCGGCTCCAGGCCGACCGGTTCCTGCTGGTGCGGGCCACCGGGCAGGAGCGCCCGGAGGGCACCTCGGCGGCGCTCGGCTGGGAACGGTTCACCGGTGGCGAGGGACCGCTCGTCCTGCCGGTCGACGCCGACCACTACTCCGCGCTACGGCGGCCCGCGGTCGCCACCTTCGCCGGTCGTCTGCGGGAGGCCGGCACGCAGAGCTGACGGCACATCCCTGCCCCGACCGCCGTCGCACGACACGGAGGCAAGCGCATGACGGCAACCATCATCGCCCCCACCGAACTCCAGACGCCGTACGTCTACCGCCCTCACGTCCTCGAAGAGCCCGACTGGACCCGCTTTCCGGGATGGCGCGCCGTCACCGCACAGCAGTGGCGCTCCGCCCAGTGGCAGCGCAGCCACTGTGTCAAGAACGTCCGTGAACTCCGCAAGGTCTTCGGCGACCTGCTGCACGACAGCGTCTACGACGACCTCCAGGTCGACCAGGAGAAACAGGCGACGATGTCCCTGCTGGTCCCTCCGCAGATGCTCAACACGCTGATGGCGGGGGCGAGTCCGGCCGGCCCGGGATCGCTGACCGAGGCGTTCCGGGCCGATCCGGTCCGCCGCTACATGCTGCCCCTCGCCGCCGACCGGCGGCCGGACTGGCGGTCCCACCCGATGGCCACCCGCGACTCGCTGCACGAGTCCGAGATGTGGGCGGTGGAGGGCCTCACCCACCGCTACCCCAACAAAGTGCTGGTGGAGCTGGTGTCCACCTGCCCGCAGTACTGCGGGCACTGCACACGCATGGATCTGGTCGGCAACTCCACGCCCACCGTGGCCAAGACCAGGTTCCAGCTGCGCGCCCCGGACCGCACCGAGGCCATGCTCGGGTACCTGCGCCGCTCCCCGGGCATCCGGGACGTGGTGGTCTCCGGCGGCGACGTCGCCAACGTGCCCTGGCCGCGTCTCGAGGACTTCGTCGGCCGGCTCCTGGACATCGAACACATCCGCGACATCCGCCTGGCGTCCAAGGCGCTGGTCGGGCTGCCGCAGCACTGGCTCGCGCCGGAGGTGCTCGACGGCCTCGCCCGGCTCGCCGCCCGCGCCACCCGCCGCGGCGTCGCCATCGCGCTGCACACCCACGCCAACGCCGCCCAGTCCGTGACGCCGCTCGTGGCGGAGGCGAGCCGGGCCGTCCTGGCCACCGGGATCCGGGACGTACGCAATCAGGGCGTGCTGCTGGCCGGGGTCAACGACTCCGCCGAGGCGCTGCTCGACCTGTGCTTCGCACTGCTCGACGGAGCCGGGGTGATGCCGTACTACTTCTACCTCTGCGACATGATCCCGGAGAGCGAGCACTGGCGGATCCCGCTCAGCCGGGCCCAGGAACTGCAGAGCGCGCTCATGGGCCACCTGCCGGGCTTCGCGACGCCCCGTCTGGTGTGCGACGTCCCCTACCTCGGCAAACGGTGGGTCCATCAGGCCGCCGAGTACGACCGGGTCACCGGGGTGTCCCGCTGGGAGGCCAGCGCCACCGGTGCCCGTTTCGAGCCGTCCGGCACCGCGCGCACCTTCCACTACTACGACCCGCTGCACACGCTGCCGCCCGAGGGCCGCCAGTGGTGGGAACGGCACACCACCTGAAAGCCGCCCCGCCCCCCACGTCTCAAGGAGGCACCGATGGCACCCAGCAGACTCACGTACGCGGACCTGGCCCTGCCCGGGGAGGAACTGCACCGGGCATACGAACAGGCGCTGGCCACGCTGCGCACCGGTGTGGAGCACCCGCCCGGTGCCACCCGCGCACCACACCGCACCGAATGCTCCCCCCTCGACCGGCGGATCGCCGTCGGGCACTTCGTCGAGGCCCGCACCGACGAGGTGCACCACGCCGTGGCGGCGGCCCGCGCCGCCGGGCCCGCCTGGGCCGGGCGGCCCTGGCGGGAGCGCCTGGAGACACTGGAGTCGGCGGCCGAACGGCTCTCCGAGCAGGTCTACGACCTGGCCGCACTGCTCACCCTGGAGACAGGCAAGACCCGCCTGGAGGCCATCGGCGAGGCCGAGGAGGCGGCGGAGTTCTTCCGCTACTACAGCGGCCGGTGGCGGGCCGACGGCGGCTTCGAGCGGCCCATGGCGAGCGCGTCCCCTCGCGAACAGACCCGCAGTGTCCTGCGGCCGCACGGGGTGTGGGCCGTGATCGCGCCGTTCAACTTCCCGCTGGCGCTGATCGCGGGCCCGGCCGCCGCGGCCCTCGCCGCGGGGAACACCGTCGTCGTCAAGGCGTCCGAGCACGGATATCTGGCGGCGCTGCGGCTGCGGGAGACCGTGGTGGCGGCGGGTGTGCCCGCGGAGGCCCTCCAGGTACTGCTCGGCGCCGGACCCACGGTCGGCGCGGAACTCGTCGGCGCGGGTGCCGACGGCATCACCTTCACCGGCTCCTACGACGTCGGCACGGAGATCCTTCAGCGCACCGCGGCCGGGCCGTGGCCCCGCCCGGTCATCTGCGAGATGGGCGGCAAGAACACCGCGATCGTGACGCGGCACGCGGACATCGCGGACGCCGCCGAGGGCATCGTGCGCTCGGCCTTCGGTTTCGGCGGGCAGAAGTGCTCGTCGTGCTCCCGGGTGCTCGTCCAGCACGACGTCCACGACGAACTGGTCGCCGCGGTCCTCGATCGGACCGCACGGCTGAGCGTGGGCGACCCGCGCGAGCGCGCGACGGACTACGGGCCGGTCATCGACGAACGCGCGGCCAAGCGCTTCACCCGGGCGGTCGAGAGCGCCGCGGCCGCGGGGGCCGTGCTCACCGGCGGGTCCCGGCTGACGGGCGGGGTCCGCTCGCACGGGGTGTACCTGGAGCCGACCGTGGTCGCGGTGCCGCGCGACGAACCCCTCTGGCAGGAGGAGCTGTTCCTGCCGCTGCTCGCCGTCTCCCGTTTCGACACCCTCGACGAGGCCCTGGCCGAGACCAACGCCACCCGGTTCGGTCTGTCCGCCGGGCTCTTCTCCCGCGACGAACGGGAGATCGCCGCGTTCCTCGACGGCGTGCACTGCGGCGTGGTCTACGTCAACCGGCCCGGCGGCGCCACCACCGGGGCCTGGCCCGGCATGCAGCCGTTCGGCGGCTGGAAGGGCTCCGGCAGCACGGGCCGTGGCGGCGGCGGTGAGCACTACATCCAGCTCTACGTGCGGGAACAGAGCCGCACCCTCCACAGTCTGCGAGGTGTCCCCTCATGAACGATCAGGTCCGCCGGCTCGGTGACCACTCCGGGCCGGTGCTGCGCACCCCGCTGCCCGGACCGCGGGCCCGCCGGGTCGTGTCCGAGGACGAGCGGGTCACCAGCCCGTCCCTGCCCCGGGCCTACCCCTGCGTACCGGTGCGCGGCGAGGGCTGCCTCATCGAGGACGCCGACGGCAACATCCTGCTGGACTTCAACGCCGGCATCGCCACCAACTCCACCGGGCACGCCCATCCCCGCGTGGTCGCCGCAGTCCAGGAGCAGGCGGGCCGACTGCTGCACTACTGCTCCTCCGACTTCTACGTCCCCGTCTACGCCGAGCTGTGCGCACGGCTCGCGCAGCTCAGCCCGTTCGGCGAGGACGCCAGGGTGTTCCTGGGCAACTCCGGCACGGAGGCGGTGGAGGCGGCCCTGAAGCTCGCCCGACGCCACACCGGACGCCCGAACATCGTCTCCTTCCTCGGCTCCTTCCACGGCCGCACCTACGGGAGCGTGTCGGTGACGGGTTCGAAACACGCCTACCGCGACGGGTTCGGCCCCCTGCTGCCCGGCGTGTTCCACGCCCCGTACAACGACACCTTCACCCTCGCCGACGGCACCAGCAGCACGGTGCCCGACTACCTGGAGGACGTGGTCTTCGCACGGCTGACCTCGCCGGACCAGGTAGCCGCGATCCTCGTGGAGCCCGTCCTCGGCGAGGGCGGATACGTACCGGCCGACCCGGCCTGGCTGAGCGGGCTGCGGGAGCTGTGCGACCGGCACGGCATCCTGCTGATCGCCGACGAGGTGCAGACCGGCTGCGGGCGCACGGGCGCCTTCTGGGCCTGTGACCGGTTCGGCGTGACGCCGGACATCCTGCTGGCCGGCAAGGGCCTCGCGAGCGGACTGCCGCTGAGCGCGATGATCGCGCGGAGCTCGGTGATGGACTGGCCGGCCGGAGCGCACGGCTCCACGTTCGGAGGCAACCCCGTCAGCTGCGCGGCGGCCCTCGCGACGACGGACCTCGTCACCGAGTCGCTGGCCGAGAACGCCCTGAAACAGGGCGCCTTCCTGCTCGACCGGCTCGGCCGCCTCGCGGACGAGCCGCACGTGGAGAGCGTGACCGGTCTCGGCCTGATGATCGGCATCACCTTCACCTCCGCGCAGTTCGCCTCCCAGGTCGAGGCCGCCTGCTTCCGCCGCGGCCTGCTGGTCCTTCAGGCCGGTGACCGCACCGTCCGCGTCTCACCGCCACTGGTGCTGCGCGAGGACCAGGCAGCCACCGGTGCCGATCTGCTGGTCGAGACCGTCGCGGAATGCGCCGCGGTGGGGTGAGTGATCACCGCCATACTCAGCGGCACCGATGGAAATCGCGCGGTGCACCGATCATCCATGTGTCAAGGAGCTGATGATGCCCGCTCACCTCGCCCCGGCCGGGAGCCCAACGCAGAGCGCCGGGACGCCGCACGAACTCGGGCCGTTCGAAGGCACGCCGGCCGGGGCCGGGGAGCGCAGGCTGACCGTGCGCGTCCGCATCCCGTCCGCCACCGGCGCAGCGCTGCGCTCCGCGCTTTCGCAGGCCCTGGCCGCGGCACCCGTGCTGCGCGGCACCCGAGGCGAGGTGCGCGACGAGGGTGACGGGGCGTTGCTGACGCTCTCCTGCGACACCGGCGCGGCCGACGCCGCTGCCATCGGCCTGCTGTTCTCGGAGGTCGCCCGCCGTGTGGCCGGTACGGCCACGGAGGAGGACGGACCGTGCTTCCGGGACATCACCCAGCAGCCCGGGCCCGTGCCGCGCGGCGGGGATCCGGCGCAGGCGCAACGATTCTGGGCGGCCCGGCTGGCCGCGGCGCGCACCGATCTGCTCCGTCTCGCCGACGCGGTCCCCGGCACGGGCTGGGGCCCGCGCGTCCGTCAGCTCGACCGCCTCATGCCCGCCGGCCTCGCGTCGCGGCTCGAGCGACTGGCGGACGACGCCGGTTGCGACCCGCTCGACGTGGCGCAGTTGGCGCTCACCGTCGTCCTGCAACGAGTGGGCATGGCCCCCGAGTCGCTCGGCGCCGCCTGCGCCGCCCGCGACCTCATGGGCCTGCCGGACGTGATCGGCCCGCTGACCCAGGTGGTCCCCGCCGGGCCGGCGGTGGACACGGCCCGGGACGCGCGGACGGTCCTCGACCTGACCCGGGCCGACCGTGAGCAGCGGGCCGCGATGGTCTGCGGCCCGGCCTACGGCCCCGGGGACGAACGTCCCGAGCTGGTCCTCGACCGCGGCGGGATGCCACGCATGCCCCGGACCTGGGAGTTGCTGCACTGGTCGTACCCGGTCGGCGGGGAGATGACCCTGTCGCTGCGCCGGATCGGCACCGGCCTGTCCCTGCACGCCGAGTCCGCCACGCCGACGGAGGAGGACCGGTTCGGGGCCGTGCTCGACCTGTGGGCGGCCCTCCTCGAGGATCTGCTCACCCGGCCCGGCACCCCGCTGGCCGAACTCGCTCTGCTGCCCGGGGACCAGGCCGGGCGGCAAGCCGCGCTGCTCGCCGGCGACCCGGCCGAAGCCGTCGGGACGCCGGCGGCCCCGGACCTGGTGGCCCGCTTCAGGGAACACGTCGCATCCCGGCCCGACGCACCGGCCTGCCGGCAGTCCACGCGCACCTGGACGTACCGTCGGCTGAGCCGTCGTACCGCCGCCGTGGCCGCCCGGCTGGACGGGCTCACCGACGGCGCCGTGGTCGCGGTGCTGTCCGACGCCGAACCCGATCTGCTCGCGGCGCTGCTGGCGATCTCCTGGCATGGTGCCGCGTTCCTGCCGCTGTCCCCGCAGGAGCCCGCGACACGGCTGCGGGACGCGCTGGTCCGCTCCGGCGCGTCGATGCTGCTCACCGGCTCTTCCGCCCCGGCTGTGACAGCCCCCTCGGGTTGCCGCGTCCTCGCGCTGGACAGCGTGGGGGAGGACACCGCGGAAGAGCTCCCCGAGCCGCCGGCCAGGGACTCCTCGGCGCCTGCCTACCTGCTGCGGACCTCGGGTTCGACCGGCGTCCCGAAGCTGGTGGCCGTGGGCCGGGCCAGTCTGGACAACTACCTGTCCTGGGTCGCCCGCGACCTGCTGGCCGACGGCAGCGCCTTGCCCGTGATCTCCAGTCCCATCTTCGATGCGAGCTTCAAGCAGACGCTGGGCCCGCTGTACGCCGGAGGCTGCGTCCAGCTGCTGACGGCCCATCGGCTGGACCTCACGGCGGTCCGGGCGGAACTGAGCTACGCGGCCGACCCGGTCACGCTGAACTGCGTGCCGAGCTATTTCTCGGCCCTGCTGGCCGACGAGGAGGACGCCGGAGACGGTCCCACGATGCGCCTGAACCGACTGCTGCTCGGCGGAGAGCCGCTCTCCCCGGAACTCCTCCGCCGGATCTGGGTCCGCTATCCGTCGGTCGAGGTGTGGAACCTCTACGGCCCCACCGAGACCACGGCGACGGCCACGGCGGGCCCGATGACCCCGGCGGGTGACATCCATGTCGGAAGGCCGGTGGCCGGCGCCGCCATCGCCGTCACCGACGAGCACGGCGCGGTGCTGCCGAGCGGTGTCCTCGGTGAGGTGGTCATCGCAGGTCCCGGACTGGCCGACGGCTATCTGGGCGAACAGGCGGGGCCGTCCCCCTTCACCACGGTGCAGCTCGCGGGCCGCCTCATCCGCGTGTACCGGACCGGGGACCTCGGCTGGCTCGACGGCGACGGCAACCTCCGTGTGTCGGGGCGCCGGGACACGCAGATCAAGCTCAACGGGTGGCGGATCGACCTCCAGGAGATCGAGCAGGTCATCCGCCGGGCCCCAGGGGTGCGCGAGGCGGTCGTCCTGCTGGACGACCGGGCCGGCGAACCCTGCCTGCGCGCCTTCGTCACCGGCGCCGCCGCCGAAGCCGCAGCAGTCGAGCGGGTCCTGCGCGAGACGCTCCCGAGGCCGATGGTGCCCGCGTCGGTGACGGTGCTGCACCGCTTCGACACCACCGCCACGGGCAAGGTCGACCGCACCGCCCTCCTGGCCCGCGTCGGCAGCGGGGCGTGAGGGGCCTCGCCCCCTGCGCCACACCGGCGGCCCTCCGTGGCAGCGCCCCGCACGGCGGAGCCGCACACCTCAAAGGCCGGGCGGTGTGCCCAGGTCGGGAAGCCGAGCCGCCCCCACATCGAGGACGTCCGGCTCACAGGACGTCAGGGACCTGCCGGACAAGTCCGGTTCGGCGAGGGCCCGCCGGCGCATGGCCTCCACCAGCACGCTCGCCGGCCGCCCAGTGGACGCGCGGGAAGCGATCTCCTGCCTGGCCTGGGCGAGACGCGCGCTGCTCGTCGACCTTCCGCTCCGGTTCGGCGAGCGGTGCGGCCAGGCCGACGGACGGGTTGATCGCAACGAACCCCTCCTGATCGCCGTCGGCGGCCCGCAGCGGGGACTTCCTGGCCAGAACGCCGAGGGCGGATCGCACGGCGTCCTCGGCCAGGCCCGCCTGACCCGCGAGGGCACGGATGTGCTGTCCCTGGTCTGTGATCACGGTGAGGTGGACGCGGTTCGCCTGCTCGTCCAGACCCAGTGCGTCGAGCACGGCTTCCCGTTCCTCTCCTTCGGTCCGTTCGCTCGCCTCGCGTCAGCGGCCCGCTGATCCGTCCGGATGGCCGAGGGCGTGGCCGAGCAGGGCGGCGACGCGGGCGTCGGTGACGACGGAGTAGTGATCGGTGTCCGCGATGATCACCGGATCCACGGGGCGGCCGAGCAGTTCGGACCAGCCGAGGGTGGGGGTGGTTCCCTCGGGCCTGCGCTGGGCGCCGGCGACCAAGAGGAGCAGCCGGGTGTCCGGCAGCCGGAGTGTGACCGCCCGGTACCGGGCGGCGCACCCGCGGTGCGCGGTGAACAGGGCGAAGCGGCGGCGCAGTTCGGCGGTCGGCTCCGGGTCGCCGGCCCGCGGCGGCCGGAGCAGGGCCGTCTCGGTCTCCTCCCGGTCGGCGCCGGTGAGCCGGCCGACGTCCTCGGCGAAGGCGCGCAGATCCTCGCGGGCGGACGAACCGGCGTCTGAGTAGGCAGCACTGCCCGGCGCGTAACTGTCCAGGAGGACGAGGAGTTCGGTGCGCTCGCCGTCGAAGGAGAGCTGCCGGGCCATCTCGACGGCGACGGCACCGCCGAACGACCAGCCGCCGAGCCGGTACGGCCCGGAGGGCTGCGCGCGCCGCAGTTCGTGCAGGTACCCGGCGGCGAGCTGGCGCAGGTCCCGCGGTACTGGCCCGCCGTCCAGGCCGGGGGCGCGGAAGGCGTGCACGGGCTGCTGCCCCGCCGGGAGGGCCTGCACCAGGGGCTGGTAGCAGACGATGTCGCCGCCCATCGGATGCACGAGGAACAGGGGAGCCACCCCGGGCTGTCCCTCCCGCAGCAGGATGAGCGGGCCCTGGTGCTCCGCGGTGGCGTCGGTGCCGAGCCCGGCCAGCGTCAGGGCCAGCCGGTCGATCCTCGGCGCGGCCAGCAGGTGACGCAGCGACACGGCCACGCCGAACTCCTTGCGGATCCGGGTGATGAGGACGGTGGCGAGCAGGGAGTGTCCGCCGACGGCGAAGAAGTCGTCCGTCACCCCGATCTCTTCGGTGCCCAGGACACTGCGCCAGATGCGCAGCAGCCTGGCCTCCTGCGCCGTGCGGGGATCGACGCGCTCGGTCGTCGCACCCGCTTCGGCACCGGCTGTACGGCCGCCCAGCAGTGCGTCCCGGTCGGGCTTGCCGTTGGGCAGGAGCGGCAGCGCGTCGATGAAGAGGATCAGGGAGGGCAGCATCGCCGCCGGAAGCCGCTCGGCCGCGTGCCCGCGCAGAGCCTCGGTGCTCACATCCGCGTCCGGGACGCGCACGACGTACGCGACGAGCGACACCCGGTCGGAGTCCCGGTGCGGTTCCACGTGGCAGTCGGCCACCTGCGGATGCGTGGCGATCGCCGCCGCGACCTCGGCCGGGTCGACACGGATGCCCCGGAGCTTCACCATGGCGTCCCGGCGTCCCGTCAGCAGGATCCCGCCGTCCGGCCGGACCACCGCGGTGTCGCCCGTCCAGAAGAGCAGGTCGTCCGGCGCCGCGTCCCGGTGGAACGGGTTGGGCCTGAATCCCTGGGAGCCGCCGGAGAGATATTCGGCCCGGTACGGCGTCCGGATGACGACCTCGCCCCGTTCGTGCGGCAGGCAGGGCCGGCCGTCCCGGCCCAGTACCGCCACCTGGGTCCCGGGCAGCGGGCGGCCGACGGGCTGGGGCCCCTCCTGCGGCGGCTCCGGCACCCTCAGGAAGGTCTTGATCATCGTGGTCTCGGTGGGCCCGTAGAAGTTCACGATCTCGGCGCGGCAGCTGGGCAGGCGGGTCCGCAGCCGGGCCACCAGCTCCCCGGTCAGCGGTTCACCGGCCAGGCATATCAGCCGCAGCGCCGAGAGGTCGGGCCCGGCGGCATCGGCACCCAGCGCCAGCCAGGACGCCACCATGGACGGGGTGGTGTGCACGACGGAGACACGTTCGGCCGCCAGCCACTCCAGCAGGCGCAGCGCGTCCTCCCGCGCCGCCGCCGGGGGCAGACAGAGCGTCGCCCCAGCCGTCAGCGGCACGAAGACGTCCCGCAGGACGGCGTCGAAGGAATACGTCGTGAGCTGGGCGACGCGGTCGCCGGGCTGGACGCCGAACTCGGCCCGCTCCCAGGCCACGAAGTGGTCGAGCCCGCGGCGACGGCCCAGCACGGCCTTCGGTGTTCCGGTGCTTCCGGAGGTGAAGAACACATAGGCGGGCGCCGCGGGATCGGGCGATGCGCCGGTCCGCGGCGGTTCCGGCACGGCGCCGGGCACCGCGGTCCGTTCCGGGACGACTGTGAGCACGGGCAGCGCCGCGCCCTCGCACCACGACGGGCTGCTGTCGCGGCCCGCCGCGAGCACCACCGTGGCGCCGGCCAGCTCCGCCAGAGCGCGTTGCCGGGCCGGCGGCAGCTCTTCGTCGATGGGCACGGCGACCGCACCGGCCTGGACGACCGCGAGCAGGGCCGTGATCGAGTCCGGGTGCTTGCCGCCGACGATCGCCGTGACGTCACCCCGGCGCAGACGTGCCGCGGTGGCGGCCACCCGTGCCGCGAGGTCCCCGTAGCCGATGTGCCCGTCGACGAAGCGAAGGGCCGGGGAGCCGGGGGCCTCGGCCGCCTGCCGGGCGAACTCCGCCATCACCCCGGGCTGCGGCCGGGCGGGCAGGGCCGAGCCGAACGGGTGGACCGGACGGCCGGCCCGCTGTACTGCTTCCGGCCGGTCCGATGCCCGCAGGCCCGCGGAGAGCAGCCGGACCAGCCGCCCGCCCATCGCATCGACCAGCTCGGCGTCGAACACGTCCGTGTTGTACTCGAATTCGAGCTGCACACGCTCCGGTTCCGCCCGTGCCACGAGCGTCAGGTCGAACTTGGCGGCCGGGGCCAGGCTGACGTCCGCCGGGATCTCGGCGCTCGACATCTGACGCAGGACGCGCCGGGCATCCGGAGAACCGCTCGGCGGCATACGGAGCATCACCTGGAAGACCGGGGTCCGGCTCGGGTCACGTACCGGCCGGACCGCTTCGACCAGCCGGGAGAACGACAGATGCTGGTGCGGATGCGAGGCCAGCAGCAGCTCGCGGACCCGGCCGACGGCCTCGTCGAAGCTCGGCCCGCCGCCGAGGTCGAGGCGCAGCGCGTGGGTGCGGACGAAGAAGCCCACGGTCTCTTCCGTCTCGGCCCGGTCCCGTCCGGCACTGTCGGTGCCGAGGACCACCTGGTCCTGGTCCGCGGTGTGGGCGAGGACCAGCCCGAAGGCCGCGAGCAGCGCCATGTAGGCCGTCACCCCCCGGCTGCGGCAGTACTCGCTGAGCTCGGCCGCCAGGCCGTCCGGCACCGCTACCTGGCGCAGGGACCCGCGATGGGTCTGCACCGGCGGACGGGGGCGGCCGGCGGGCAGGTCGAGGACCGGCGGCGGAGCGCCGAGCTGCCGGCGCCAGTACGCGACCGCGGCCGCGCGCCGGGCCTCCTGACCGGGCCGGCGAGAGCGCACGGCGTGGTCCGCGTACTGTAGCCGGGGCTGCGCCAGGGCCGGCTCCCGCTCCTCCCGCGCGGCGCGGATCAGCTCGTCGAGCTCCCTGAGGACGATGTCCCACGACCATCCGTCGCAGGAGAGGTGATGGATCGTCAGGCCGAGGAACTGCTCGGCGGAATCCACAGCACTGCGGACCAGCCGGGCACGCAGCGGCCTGCCCTCGGTGAGCACGAACGGTTCGGCCCCCTCGGCCGTGAGGCGGGCCAGCGCCTCGCCGCGGCTCGCGGCCGGCGGCAGCACGTCGAGGTCCGCGGGGCCGGGGGGCAGCACACGCTGCACCGGCTGGTCCTGATCCACGACGAACGCGGTGCGCAGCGCCTCATGCCGTTCCACCAGGCGGTCCAGTGCGCCTCGCACATGCTCGGCGGGCACGTCGCCGGGGAGGGCCAGGACACCGGCCATGTTGTAGGCGCCGGCCTCCGGAGCGAGCTGTTCGAGGAACCAGACGCCCTCCTGCTCCGGGGTGAGCGGCACATGCGCACCGCCCTCCGCGGCGACGGCCGGCGGCGGGGGCGCCGCCTCCTCGGGCAGGTGATCGCCGGCGTCGATCAGAGCGGCGAGAGCGGCCACGGTGGGCGCCTCGAAGAGGTCACGCAGCTCCAGCGGGGCGCCGAAGTCGCGCCGGATCCGCGCCAGTACGCGCGCCATGAGCAAGGAGTGCCCGCCGAGGGCGAAGAAGTCCGCCGTGCGGTCCGGTGTCGGCACGCCGAGCACTTCCGCCCAGTAGGCGGCGATCGCCTGCTCGGTCCCGCCGCGCGGCGGACCCGCCTCCTCCTGCGCGTCGGTGGAACCCTCCTCGGCGGCGGGCAGGGCCTGCCTGTCGAGCCTGCCGTACGGGGTGAGGGGCAGGGCGGTGAGCGGCACGAAGTGCGCGGGCACCGCCGCGGTGGACAGCCGCTCTGCCACGGCCTGCCGGAGAAGCCTCGGGTCCGCCACCGTGTCCCGGGCGGGGACGACGTAGGCGACGAGGTGCGGCTCGCCGCTGTCGCCGCGCCGTGCCACGACCGAGGCGGAGGCGACCGACGGGTGCTGCCCGAGTACGGCGCCGACCTCGGCGGGCTGGACGCGCACCCCCTGGATCCTGAGCTGGTCGTCCCGGCGTCCCACGATCTGCACCCCGCCGTCCGGGAGGTACCGGCCCAGGTCTCCGGTGCGCTGCACCAGGTCGCCCTCGTCGTCCGGGCGGAAGGGGTTGGTCTCGAACGGCGCGGCCGGGCCGGAGTCCGGCCGGAGGCGCTGGCGGCACAGGTACGGGGAGCGGATGAGGACCTCGCCCAGCTCGCCGATGCCGCACAGCCTGCCGCGCCGGTTGACCACGAGCAGTTGCGTGCCGTCGATGCCGTGACCGACCGGCACGATCCCCTCATCCACCTCCCCGGGCACCGGGTACCAGGCCGTGGCCAGGGCGGACTCGGCGGTGCCGTACAGGTTCACCAGCCGTGCCGCCGAGCCGGGGAAGGCCCGGCGCCACCGCCGCACCAGCGTGCCCTGGAGCGGTTCGCCCCACAGGCAGAGCAGGCGGACCGCGGAGAGGTCCGCCGCGGCGTTCCGCTCGCACACGTCGAGCAGGGCGTCCAGGGCGCCGGGTGCCGCGTGCACGACGGTTACGCGGGAGGTGACGAGCCAGTCGAGCAGCGCGTCCAGGTCGTCGAGCGGCCGGTCGCTGGGCGGCAGGCACACGGTGCCCCCGCTGACGAGTGCGGGCAGCACGCCCCTGAGCAGGGCGTCGGCGGTGAACGCCGCCAGGTGTGCCACGCGTTCGCCCGGACCGCAGGGCAGGGCGCGCGCCTTCCACGCAACACGGTGGGCGAGGGCGTCGTGGCGGGCCGGCAGTCCGCGGAGACGGCCCGTGGCGCCACCGGAGGTGAGGATCAGACAGGCGTCGGCGTCGGGCTGTGGCGGTGCGGGGACCGCGACCTTCGCGCGGTCCCCGCTCTCCATCAGCTGCTCGTAGGTGACGGTGCGCCCCTGGAACTCCGGCTCGTCGCCGGTGGCCGCGTCCGCCCGCAGCAGGAGGGCCGGCTCCGACTCCGTCAGCAGGGCGGAGCGGCGCGCCGGCGGGAGTGCGGGGGCCGGCGGCAGGACGACGGCCCCCGCCCACAGGCCCGCGAGCAGCGCGGTCACGCCGGCCGGCGTGTGGCCGCCGTCGACCGCGACCACGTCGCCGGGACGGATCCCCGCGGCGCGCAGTCCGGCGGCTCCGCGCCGGACCCGTTCCAGCAGCTCCCCGTAGCTGAGTTCTTCCCCGTTCCGGGTCAGCGCCACCAGGTGCGGGGTGTCCCACGCCTGCCGCTCGAAGAGTTCCAGGACGGTGCACCGGGCCTCGGGGCGGAGCACGGCGCTCGGGTCGATGGGATGGGTGATCGTGGTCATCCGGCACTCCAGGTCAGACAGTGGCGGGGGCACTCAGGCGAGGGAGTAGTCCCAGACCGGACGGTCCGGAGCGGACAGCGCCTGGTCGGCGAGGGCCGCGAGTTGCCGTGCCATCGCCTCGCTCCGCGCCGGGCCGAACATCTCGGCGGGATGGACGAGCCGGGCCGCGAGATCGGCCTCGGCCGGGAACACCTCGAGCTTCAGTTCGTAGTGCGTCTGGCTGGGCTGCACCTGGACCACGCTGACCTCGCCGGCCTCGGCGGAGGACCGCCACGACGGGATGTTCTGCACCACCAGCAGGTTCTGGAAGAGCGGCAGGCTGCTCGCCTGCCGGTCCACACCGAGGTCGGCGACGATACGGTCGATGGGCACCCGGGCATGCCGGTGTCCGAGCAGGGTCGATTCCCGTGCCTGCCGCAGCACGTCCCGGAAGGTCGCGTCTTCGTCGAGTCGCAGCCGGTGCGGCACCGTGGTCACGAAGCAGCCCAGCATCGTGCGCGTCCAGTCCGGCGTCCGGTTGGCGCTGGGCGAGGCGACGACGAGGTCCTCCTGGTCGGCGAGCCTGGCCAGCCAGAGGCCGAAGACGGCCAGCAGCGCCATGTGTCCGGTGACCCGCTCGCGTCGGCAGAAGGCGCCGAGACGCTCGCTCATCCCCTCGCTCCAGGTGACGGGCTGGACGGCGGCCGGGGCGCTCAGCCGCTGGGGGCGCGGCCGGTCGGCCGGCAGGGCGATCCGCGGGGGTGCGTCCGCGAGCTGCCGGCGCCAGTGGGCGCGGGAAGCCTCCAGCTCCGCCCGGGCCCGTTCGTGCCGCGACTCCTCGTGCAGCCAGGCCGCGTGGTCGAGGAGCTGCGGCCGGCCGTCGGGAGCCGCCGACGGCAGTCCCCGCGCGATCCGCGCCCAGTCGTCCGCGAACTCCCGGGCGAGCAGGGACCAGGACCAGCCGTCGGTGGCGATGTGATGAAGCGTCAGGACCAGCAGATGATCGTCGGGGGCGAAACGGATCAGCCGCACCCTGACCGGTGGCCCGGCCGCGAGGTCGAAGGGTGCCGCCCCGGCCTCGGCCACCAGGCGCCGTACCGCCTCGTCCCGGTCCGCCGGGCCGAGACCCGGCAGCTCCTCGGCCTCGGGCAGCGGATCGTCGACGGGCGCCTCGACCACGGCCAGCGGGCTGCCGTCCCGCTCCGGATAACGGGTGCGCAGCACATCGTGCCGGGCGAGCAGCGCGGCGAGGCAGCGGCGCAGGTCCGCCGGTTCCGCGGCTCCGCGCAGGCGCAGTCCGGTGGGGACGTTCATCGCGGTGCTGGTGGGTTCCAGGCTCTGGAGGAACCACATCCGTTCCTGGACGGGCGCCGGCCGCAGGGGCCTGGAGGTGTCCACGCGCGGCAGTTCGTCCCGGCGGGAACCGGCACCCGCCTCCGCCACGGCCTGGCGCAGCCCTTCCAGGGTGGGCTCGCGGAAGAACCGGTCCAGCGGTATCTCGGCTCCCAGTTCGTCGCGTACGGCGGCCAGCAGGGCCAGCGCCTGGAGCGAGCTGCCGCTGGTGGCGAAGAAGTCCCGGTCGGGGGCCACGCCCTGCCCGAGCACCCGGTTCCACAGGGCGAGCAGCCGGTCGTCCGGTTCGGCGCCGGGCTCCCCGGCCGCCTCCCCCTGCGGTGGGGGCCAGGGCAGCGCGGCCCGGTCCGTCTTGCCGTGTGCGGTCAGCGGCAGGGAGTGCAGGGGCACGAGCACGGCCGGAACCAGCGCGGGGGGCAGGGTGCGGCGCAGCAGGGCGTTCCACCGCTCGGGCAGGCCGGCGTCCACCCGTTCGCCGGCCACCGGATAGCCGACGAGCAGAGCGGTGCCCGAGCCGCTGTGCCGCACCGCGGCGGCCGCCTGGGAGACGCCGGGCAGTCCGGCCAGCGCGGCCTCCACCTCGCCCAGCTCGATCCGCACGCCCCCGATCTTGACCTGGTCGTCCTGGCGTCCGTGGTACTCCAGTACTCCGTCGGGCCGGCGGCAGGTCAGGTCGCCCGTCCGGTACAGCCGGGCGCCGGGCTCGCCGCTGTACGGGTCGCGGGGGAAGCGGTCCGCGGTCAGGTCGGGCCGGTTCAGGTAGCCCCGGGCGACCTGGACGCCGCCGACGCACAGCTCACCGAGCTCGCCGTCCGGCACGCGGTGCAGCCGCTCGTCCAGCACATGCAGTTCGACGCCCGAGATCGGACGGCCGATGGGCACCGGCGCGTCGGCCGGGTCGTCCGGCCGGCACTGCCAGTGCGTCACGTCCACGGCGGCCTCCGTCGGCCCGTAGAGATTGTGCAGCTCGACGCCGGGCAGGGCGGCGAAGAAGGCGCATCGCAGCCCCGGTGTGAGCGCCTCGCCGCTACAGAGCACCCGGCGCAGCCGGGGACCCACGTCCACTTCGCTGAGCCGCAGCAGCTCGGCGAGCATGCTGGGCACGAAGTGCACCGTGGTCACGCCGTGGTCCCGGATCTGCCGGGCCAGGGCCCGGGGGTCGCGGTGTATTCCGGCAGCGGCCATGACCAGCGTGGCGCCGGTCATCATCGGCCAGAAGAACTCCCAGACCGACACGTCGAAGGTGTACGGGGTCTTCTGCAGCACGGTGTCGCCGGGCCCGAGCAGGAAGGCGTCCTGCATCCAGCCCAGCCGGTTGACGATGGCCCGGTGCTCGGTCAGCACGCCTTTCGGCCGCCCGGTGGAGCCGGAGGTGTACAGCAGGTAGGCGAGGTCGTGGCCGGCCGCGCCGTCCAGTCCGGTGTCGCCCACAGCCGGTGCCCCGGCCTGCCCCGGCGCTTCCGGACCGACCAGCGGCACACCCGACTCGGCGAGCATCGACCCGGCACCTCCCGGCTCGGTCACGACCGCGACCGGGTGGGCGTCGTCGAGCAGCATGCGCAGCCGGGCGGGCGGGTCGTCCAGGGACAGCGGGAGGTACGCGGCTCCGGAACGCACGACCGCGAGCACGGCGACGGCCAGGGACACGGACCGCTCCAGGCGCAGGGCGACGATGCGGTCCGGTCCGGCGCCGAGGGCCCGCAGCCGGCGGGCCAGCGACGCGGAGGCCCTCTCCAGCTCGGCATAGGTGAGCGTATGGTCCCCGTCCGCCACGGCCGGCAGTCCAGGGGTGCGCCGGCACTGCGCCACCACCAGATCGGCGAGGGAACGCGGACCGGTCACCGGGTCGGCGACGATTCCAGCGGCGAAAGGAGGTTGACGAAGCTCAGCGGTCATCAATAGTACCTCTCGAGGGAATTCCGCGGGTACGACCGGGTCGGCACAGGGGGCTCGTTCCGACACCCCGTTCTCGTCGCCATGGACAATGCCGGGAACCTAGCATCGAATTTCCGGACCAGTGGTTCCCGTCGAGCTCTTCTCGACCGTCTCTGGAGGCGCTTGATTCCCTCCACTCCTCCCCGCCTCGCAGATCCCGCGGGCAACAGCAGGCGCCGCACGGCCGACCAGCGGCTTTACCACTCACCGATCTGTACCACCACCGCCGGACGCTCGCGGCCCGCTACAGGAACGCTCGAGCGCGCGCCCCCCGAACATTGACCCATTACCGCACCCGGCCGTTGTATGAGCACTCATGAGCCGGATTACGCAAGTTCTTCGGATGGACTCCTCAGGAATTCGTCGCGCACCGTGCAAAGCGAACGTGTTCCATGGCTGACCGCTCAGCAGGAAGCCCGGGAAGTACGGGAAGTGCCGCCACGAAATTCCCGGAATGCGGTGCGATCCCTGCGCCCGTCCCCTGGCGGTTCTGGACGGTGTGCCCGTCGCACGGCACGGCGTTCGCCGGAGAGCACCCGGCCGACGGCGCGGACTACCTCCGCATCCTGGACGAGCACTGTTCCTGGGCGGAGAGACTGGGCGCCGACGCCATGCTCGTCTACGACTTCTGGCAGGCCCTCGATCCCTGGACGGCCGCCCAGGAGGTGCTGGCGCGCAGTCGTACCCTGGAACCGGTCGTGGCGGTCACCGCTCCGCTGTCTCAGCCGGCGATGGTGGCACGCCACGTGTCCTCGCTGTCCTATCTCCACGGCAGAGCCGTCCACCTCAATGTCGTCGCCGGGGCCCGAGGAGCAGACCTCACCCTCCTCGGCGCGGATACGACGCCCGCCGCCGAACGGCAGCGCCGCTGCGCCGAGTTCGCCGCCTGCGTGCGGGCGGTACTGTCCGGCCGCACGCACCGCTCTGCCCGGTACACCGTCGCCGCCCCGTCTCCCGGCCCGCTGCCGGGCGAGCAGCCACGTATCTACGCACCGGCCTCGACGTCCCCCGGGTTCGACGCTCTCGCACCCCTGTTGGACGCCTGCCTGCTGATGGCCAAGCCGTACGAGCAACTGGCCCGGGAAATCCGAGGGTTGGAGCAGCAGGGCGTGACCGGGGGAGTGGCGTTGATCGTCGGCATCGTGGCACGCGAAACGTCCCAGGAGGCGCGGGAAGCGGCCGTCGCCGACTACGGAGGCACCCGCCGGGACGCGCTGCTGCGCAAACTCTTCGCCGAGGGCCTGACGTCGACACAGCACCGGGCGACGCTCGACCTGGCGGAGGACGCCGACTGGCACGACGACTGCCTCTGGTACGGCGCCGGGCGCGTGGGTATCGACACACCCAAGCTGGTCGGCGACTACCGCGAGGTGGCCGACGCCCTGCTGCGTCTGGGGGACTTGGGCATGACCACGCTCGTGGTCGACCTGCCGGCCGACCTGGCGGAGTACGCCCACGTGGCCCGCGTGCTGGAAGTGGCCGGGAGCATCGCGGAAACGGGGCGACGTCGGCCTCAACGGGCCGGCGGCGTCCGGGCCGGCTGATCAGCCCGGCTCTCAGGACGTCGCCCGCCGCGGGAGCGAGAACGGCTCACGGACGTCCGCTCATCTGGTGACCGGCCAGGAAGGGGCGAAGAAGGCCGAGCAGGGCATCGGGGCGGTGCAGCGGGATGATGTGGCCGCAGTCTTCAAGGAGATGACCGGTGAGGTCGTCGGCGATCGGACGGAGCTGGCGTTCCAGCGCCGTACCGACAGGGTGCGAACCGATGGCCATCGCGGGCATCGTCAACCGTGTGGCGGCGACCGCCTGCTCGATCTGCGCGGCACTTTCGGGCAGGGCCCGGTAGTACGCGAACGCGCAGCGCAGGGCCTCACGTCCGGTGTAGGCGGCGACGAACGCGTCCCGCGCCGGCGCGGGCAAGCCGGAGCCGAGGGTGCCCGCATCGAGGAACCAGTCGATGTAGGCGGCCTCATTGCCCTCCAGCACGGTTTCCGCGAAGCCCGGAACGGCGTGGAAGCCGAACCACCACGGAGCGCCGCCGGCGAGGAAGTCCTCGGCGCCGGGCAGGCGGCCGACCAGGGCCTCCATGACGACGAGCCGCCGTACCAGACCGGGACGGCGCATCGCGAGGAGGAAGGCCGGCGGGGTGCCCGCGTCGATCCCCACCACGGCGGCCGAGCGCACCCCCAACGCCTCCAGCAGGGCCGCGGCGTCCTCGGCCAGGGTCAGCGCGTCGTATCCCGTCTGGGCCCGGGTGCTCGCGCCGAGCCCGCGCAGGTCCGGGGCGATGACTCGGTAACGGTCGGACAGGTCCGCCATGACGGGGCTCCACAGCTCCCAGGTGTGGGGGAAACCGTGCAGCAGCAGGACGTCCGGCCCCGATCCGGCCATGGCCACGTTCAACTCGATGTCGTTGACAGGAATGCGGCACAGCTCAGGCATGGAGAACTCCAGCGAATAGCAGGTAACCAATGGTGACCAGCAAACGCTAGGGAACTATCCTGGACGTTCCAAGACGGCACTTTTCCATCAGGTGGTGAGCTCCAGGTGACCACGCCGAAGCGGGGCGATCTGTTCAGCCCGCTGTGCCCGACCCGGCAGCTGCTCGACCGGATCGGCACCAAATGGACCTCGCTGACGGTGAAGGTCCTGGCCGAATCAGCCCCGGCCGAGGTGCGGTTCGCGGACCTGCGGCGCCGTATCCCGGGCATCTCGCAGAAAATGCTCTCCGCCACCCTCCAGAGCCTTGTCCGCGACGGCCTGGTCGCACGCCGGGTCGAACCAACGGTGCCACCCCGTGTGCACTACCAACTCACCGCGCTGGGCCACTCCCTGGACGGCCCGCTGGATGCCCTGCGTACGTGGGCGGAGCAACACATGGCAGCAATCGAACGCAACAACCGCCGCGCCGACGGACTGCCGCAGGAGTCCGAACACCCGGACGGCGCCGGCAGATGATGGGCACAGCCCGGTGCGCAGCCCGGTGCGCAGTCCGGCGGCAGCCTGTGGGAATCCGGCTTCAGGGAGTCGCTGCGGCGAGGAACCGCGCGGAAGCGGCGTCGAGTTCGTGGGTGGCGACATGGTCGGGCAGCACGGTCATCAGCAGGTTGATGTGAGTGCGCCCGCCTCCGCCGCGGCCGAGCCACCGCTGACCGGCGCATCGATCAGCGTGATACCCCTCTCGGCACACTGCTGTTCCAGCGCGACGACGGTATCGGTCAGTACCGTCGAATGAACGGCGATGCGGCTGCCGGCTTCCGTCGCCGGGATCAGCTGGTCGGTGATCTGGAAGACATCCGCGTCGTTGAACAAGCAAATGCCGACGTGCTCGCGCCGAGCGGCCGAGCTCCGCGACGCTGACAGCGGCGCTCGCACCCCTGACGGTGTAGGCCTCGAGCACTTCGGGCCGCCGCGCCCAGACCACCAACGGCAATTCGGCATCAATGCTGCGATGCGCCATCGGTCCGCCCTGGTCGCCGAGGCCGATGAAACCGATCGTCTCGGTCACGCTCAATTAGGCAGGGCCCCGTGCTGGCGGCCACTTCTGCCGGTGACTGGGATCTGTGGCGAAAGGATTGACGATGGGCGCGGTGTCACTGGTCGTCGGTAGCGTGAGGACCGTGATGGTGGGAACCGAAGACACCCGGCTGGTTGTCCTGCGCGGCAACAGCGCCTCGGGTAAGTCGTCCGTCGCGGTTGGCCTCCGTGAGAAGTTCGGCCGCGGCCTGGCCCTGGTCGGCCAGGACAACCTGCGCCGGGTCGTGCTCCACGAGCACGACCGGCCCGGGGCCGCGAACATCGGCTTGATCGACACCGTCGCCCGCTACGCCCTGGACGCCGGATACCACGTCGTCGTGGAAGGAATCCTCTACGCCGACCGCTACGGCGACATGCTCGCCCAGCTGCGCGCCCACCACCGGGGCCTGACCCACGGCTACTACCTGGATGTTCCGCTCGATGAAACCCTCGACCGGCACGCCACCAAGCCGATCGCCGACGACGTCAGCGAGACGCAGCTGCGCGATTGGTATCGGCCGTTCGATCTGCTGCCCGGCAAAGTCGAGACCGTCATCGGCGCCGACAGCACCCTCGCTGCGACCGTCGACCGCATCATGCTCGAGACCGGACTGAAGTCCGTGTTCGAGCGGCGGGAGAACGGGCGAAAGCGGGCTTAGTGAGTTGTGCCGGATCCTCCGGATTCTTCAGTCAGGCAGTCCTCGAACGAACTCGGCCACCAGCGTCGCCACCGCTTCCGGAGTCTCCAGGATCATGGGATGCGTGGCGTCGATCCGGTTGGCGCTGAGCGTCGGCCGGGTGCGGGAGAGCGCGGCCAATGACCGCTCCTCCCGTTATGGGCGGTCAGGCCTCTGGGCGGGTGCCGCGAGCGGCGCCCGCCGATGCGGCCACCACGCACAGCACCGCGATCCACTGCGACCAGTGCAACGACTCCTGGAGCACGATGAGGCCGATGAGGGCCGCCATCGCTGGTTCGAGGCTCATCAGGATGCCGAACACGCGCGGTGGGATCTCGCGCAGTGCTTCCAGATCCAGCGAGTACGGGATCACCGACGACAACAGTGCCACGCCGAGCCCCGCAACCAGGACCCACGGCTGAATCAGCGCCGTTCCGCTGTCCGCCACGCCGAACGGCACAACCACCAGTGCCGCGACGGCCATTCCCAGAGCCAGACCATTGCCTTCCGTGGTGTGGCGGCCCAGCGCCGCGCCGACCAGGATGTACAGGCCCCAGCACGTTCCTGCGGCGAGCGCGAAGAGAAAACCGACAAGGTTGAGGTCGCCGCGTCCCTCCATCAGCAGGACCACACCGCCAGCCGCGAGCACGGCCCAGAAAGCGTCCAGCCATCGCCTCGACCCGGCCAGGGCCACCGCCAGCGGCCCGAGGAACTCGATGGTCACCGCGATCCCCAGCGGGATCCGGGCCAGCGCCAGGTAGAAGCACAGGTTCATCAAGCCGAGAATCACGCCGTAGCTCAGCACTACTGTCCACGTGCGACGACTCATGCGCAGTGACGGCCGCCACAAAAGCATCAGCACCGCCGCCGCGAACAACAGCCGCAACGCGACCGTCCCGAAGCTGCCCACTGCGCTGAACAGGTGCTTGGCCAACGCCGAGCCGACCTGAACGCTGACGATGCCGAGCAGCACCAGTGCCGTTGGCGGAATCGCGCCGAAGGTACGTCCGGCCGGCGCGGTCACGGAGGATCGGGGGAACGGGCCGCGTTCAGGCCTGTCAACGTTCATGGTGACCACGCGTGGATTCTCGACGATCGGGCGCCGCGCGTCACATGATTTTGCACGTCCGCAGCCCTGACGTGTTCCGCGGAAGGGTGTCGGAGACGGCGTAGAAAGTACCGGTGGCATTCAGGGCCAGGCCTGAACGACTTCGGAGCAGGAGCTGAGGGCGCCGAGTTTCGACGGCACTCTGCCTTCCTCGCGGGCCTTCCTCGCGGGCCGACGGGGTCGTTCGCGTGTGAGGTAGGTTCGGCCCATGGCGTGCTTCACGGAATGCCCGGTGGCCAACTGAGCGGGTGGTGGACCTACCTGGAGGATCAGACCCGCCAGGAGGTCGACGCGAACGTGCTGTACGACCGCCCGCTGATGGCGGTGAAGGCCGTGTGGGAAGCGCTGCGCCCGCTGGGGGTGGGCCTGCGCGAGGCGGAACAGGTGGTCCACGCGCGCTACGAGGTCCTCGGCGATCGTGTGAGGCACGCGCAGCCCGATCCGCTCGACGTCTCCTCACTTGCGGCCCGTGCCGCCGCCCACCCGGGCCGGGTGGCCGCGGTCGAGGCTCTCTGGGACGGCGACACCGTCCACGACTGGTTCGTACTGCTGGTCGCGGTGCTGGAGAACCCGTCCGGCGAAGGCCACCTGGCGACCGTCTACCGCCGTCCTGGCGGGCCTGCTCCGGGGAGCGCCGCCGACAAGGCAGGACGGGCCTTGGCCCACCACCTCGGAGTGCCGTTCCACTTCGCCTCCCCGGACGTCCCTGACGACGAGGCCCCACGCTGGCGGACAGTCCGGCGTCTGTCCGAAGGCCCGTGATCGGGAGGGCCGGTGATCAAGGCCGGCCACCGGGTGCCTCCGTTCTCGTGAGCAGCGACCCCGGGCCGGGCTGCCCACGGCCGCCGCCGCCCGGCTTGCCGCCCGTCGCGAGCAGGTCGGCGAGACCATCGCCAAGGCCGCCACCCGCCGTACCGTCGTGCGCGTCGAACTCTCCGCCGTCCCGCTCGTCGATGCCACCGCGGTCGATCTCGCCGTCGCACTGACCTCCAGCCACCCCAAAGACACACGACGCCCTCCGCTGCCTCACCTGACACCGCCCGACGCGCAGGATGACGCGCCCCTCCCGTCCGGCGGTACTGGGGTGTACCAGGCCACCCATGTCCTGGTGGCGGCGGCCACTGAGGACCCTGCACGCGTTCCCACCTGCGGCGCCGGCTCTCGGTCCGCCGGGTACGCCTTACCGCCTACAGCGCTTACCCGAAGGCGCGTGTCCCGGCTGTGTGAGCAGTATGCCGCCGCCCTCGCGCTGTGGGTCCGAGCGAGCACGGCGATGGTCAAGACTGCGTCATGTGGTAACAGCGGCTGAGAGCCCGGTGAGCCACCCGACGTACCAAGGGAGTACGCAGATGCCTCCCGACGAAGGGTAACTTCTTGATCCCGCAACGCATCGTCCTCGCCTCGGCCGCAGGGTTGGCGTCCGCGCTCCTGCTGGGGGCGTGCGGCGCCTCGGACGACAGCGCGTCCGGCACGAGCCCCGGCAGCGCTGCCCCGGTCGCCACGGCCGCGTCGGATCCCGCGGCCTCCGCACCGGCCAGCTCCTCACCGGCTGCCACCACACCGGCCGTCGGCGGCAACTCCGGGAGCGGACACATGGCCACCACCACCATGGTGATGGCCAAGGCGATGAAGGGCGCGGGCAGCGTGGTCACCGACGACAAGGGGATGACCCTCTACCGCTACAGCAAGGACCAGGCGACGCCCTCCAAGTGGACGTGTGCCGGTGCGTGCACACAGACGTGGATGCCCGTCATCGTGGGGGACTCCGTACAGACCTCGGGGGTTGAGAAGGGTCTTCTCGGCACGGTTCACCGGAACGGCATGAAGCAGCTCACCCTCGCCGGCTGGCCGCTGTACCGGTACGTGGGCGACACAGAGGCCGGCCAGGTGAACGGCCAGGGCCAAGGCAAGGAGTGGTACGCCGTCACCCCGTCCGGTCAGAAGTCCGCTGTAACGGGCTGACGCCCACCGCTTGATCACCGCGGGGGACCGGCCGTTCGTCGTGCAGCGGGCCGCCGTCCGGTTCGCCGAAGCGGCGGGTACCGGTCTGACGGCGGCATGCCTCATTGCATCGATCCCGACCACATTTCCAGCAGTGTCCGCAGTCGCACTCGGTGGTCTTCGATCCAGCCGTCGGGCAGTACGACGGGCACCCGCACCGTGACCATCGAGTAGGACTCATCGTCCACCACCACTTCCGGGCAGTCCCGATCGCCTGTGAGCTGGATGGAGATGGAGGGCCCACGGTCCCACTTCATCCACGCAGCGGCTTCGCCGGCGTCGAGCTCGTCCAGGGCCCCTGCCCAGGATCGCAGCTTGTGGCCGGAAAGGATCAGATTGGTCCGGCCGGCCACGAACGGTGTCTCCACGATGATCTCGGCCGCAATCCCTTGCGGCCACGACGGCTCCGGTCCGAGCACGTGGACGCGAACGCCGTTGCCCTCGTCGTCGGCGAGGACAACAAGATCCATCGGCTCGAAGTCAGCCACGAAACCCCTCTCGGTTCAAAACCCAGGAGATCCTCGCTCGCGGTCCGAGCACCCCGGGACTCCTTTGCATCGCTATCGTCCTCGCGAAACCGTGGCGATCCGCTTCTCGAACCAGTGGTGAGCGTACGGCTCGTGGTTGAAGGCGGAGACCTCCTGGAAACCCTGGGAGTGGTACAGGCTGATCGCGGCGGTGAGCGCCTTGTTGGTGTCCAGGCGTAGTACGTCACGACCGTTCTGTACGGCCCTGGCTTCCAGTTCGGTCAGGAACCGGCGACCGAGTCCGAGGCCCCGGGCGTGGGGTGCGACCCACATACGTTTGATCTCGGCCGGTGCCCCGGGCGGCAGCTTGAGACCGGCGCATCCGACGGGCTCGCCGCGCAGTCGGGCGATGAGGAACAGGCCGCGGGGCGGACGGAGTTCACCGGCGTCGGGCAGCAGACTCCGGGTGGGGTCGAAGCCGGTCTCGAAGAGCTCCCGCAGCTCGGTGTAGTAGGACCGAAGGCAGTGTCGGGCGTCCGGGTGATCGGGGTCGATGGCGTCAAGGGTGACCGTCGCGGCGGTCAGCAACCGGTCGACCTCGGCCATGGCTGCGACGAGCCCGGCGCGCTGGGCCTCGTTGAGAGGCTCCAGCAGGGAGCCGGCCAGCTCGTTGCTACGGCGATCGAGCATGGCGCGCTCGGCACGGCCGGCGTCGGTGAGCCGGACCGTGCGCACGCGTCGGTCCTCCGGTTGCGGCTCCACCGTCACCAGACCACCTGTCTCCAGGGAGCGCAGCAGCCGGCTGACGTAACCGGAGTCGAGCCCGAGACGCTCGCGCAGCCGGCGAACGTCCCGGCCCTGCTCGCCGACCTCCCACAGCAGCCGGGCCTCGCCGATCGGCCGGTCGCGGCCCAGGTAGCGGTCGTGCAGCACTCCCAAGCGTTCGGTCACGGTGCGATTGAACCGCCGGACCTTCTCGATCTGCGCCCTGTCCATTCTCTGACTCTAGTCAGAGAAGCTTGTCGGGCGCGAGCAGCGGGGCGGTCCACCTTCAGCGAGTCGCCCATCGCCGCAGCCCGCCCCTGCTGCGCGTCCGCACCTTGCGGATCCTCGGTGACCTGCATGCCGGCGCTGTCGTCGCCGGCCGGAGCCAGCCCCCTACGACCCGCCTGACGTGGATCGCTCGCTCCTGCCATTCCAGCTCGGCCGCGGCGAGCTCGCGCTGTTCCAGTAGCCCGGCCACCGATGGCGAGCGCGTCTCGGGAGCCGGTCAGCGTGTGGCGAGGAGTTCCAGCGTGTCGATCACGCGGTTGGAGAAGCCCCACTCGTTGTCGTACCAGGCGACCACCTTGACGTGGCGGCCGTCGACGCGGGTGAGGGCCGAGTCGAAGATCGACGAGGCGGGGTTGCCGATGATGTCGGACGACACGAGCGGGTCGTCGGAGTACTCGAGGATGCCGGCAAGCCGGCCCTGCGCGGCAGCGCGGTACGCGGCCAGCACGTCGTCGCGGGTCACATCGCGGGCGACGGTGGTGTTGAGTTCCACGATCGAGCCGACCGGCACCGGTACGCGGATCGAGTCGCCCGACAGCTTGCCGTCGAGGTTGGGCAGCACGAGGCCGATCGCCTTGGCGGCGCCCGTCGTGGTCGGCACGATGTTGACAGCGGCGGCACGGGCGCGGCGGGCATCGCGGTGCGGACCGTCCTGAAGATTCTGCTCCTGCGTGTAGGCGTGCACCGTGGTCATGAAGCCGTGCTCGATGCCGGCGAGTTCGTCGAGCACCGCGGCGAGCGGTGCCAGCGCGTTGGTCGTGCACGAGGCGTTCGAGACGATCGTGTGCACGACCGGGTCGTACGCCTCGGTGTTGACCCCGTACGCGAGCGTGACGTCGGCGCCGTCCGACGGCGCACTCACGAGGACCTTGTTCGCTCCCGCGTCCAGGTGGGCGCGGGCGGCCTTGGCCGACGTGAAGCGGCCTGTCGCCTCCAGCACGATGTCGACGCCGAGCTCGGCCCACGGCAGCCGCGCCGGCTCCCGCTCGGCGATCACCGTGATGCGTCGGCCGTCGACGACAAGGGCGTCCCCGTCGACGGTCACCGGACGGCCGAGCCGTCCGGCTGTCGTGTCGTAGGCGAGGAGCCGGGCGAGGGTGGCGGGCTCGGTGAGGTCGTTGACGGCGACGATCTCGAAGTCGCTGCCGCGTTCGAGCAGTGCGCGCAGCACGTTGCGCCCGATTCGACCGAATCCGTTGATGGCGATGCGAGTCATGTGTGGCGTCCTTTCGGTTCGTCACCAGCCTCGCGTGCGGAATCATGCCGTGGCCCTGGCGTGAGCGCCATGGTTCGAAAGGATCACGCCAGACGCCCGGCGGCGGGTTACTCGCCCCGGGTGAAGGTGCGCCGGTACTCGCTGGGGGTGGTGCCGAGGATGCGCTGGAAGTGCATCCGCAGATTCGCACCGGTGCCGAGACCGACGTCGTTCGCGATCTGCTCGACGCTGCGCTCCGATCGCTCGAGCAGCTCACGGGCCCGGTCGATACGGGCACGCATGACCCACTGCATCGGCGTGTACCCGGTCTCCTCGACGAAGCGTCGCGAGAACGTGCGCGGTGAGACCGCCGCGTGCTGGGCGAGGGCTTCGAGGCTGAGGGGGTCGCCGAGCCGGCGCAGGGCCCATTCGCGGGTGGCCGCGAACCGTTCGCCCAGCGGCTCGGGCACGCTGCGCGGCACGTACTGCGCCTGACCGCCGCTGCGGTACGGGGCCGCGACCAGACGCCGGGCCGCGTGGTTCGACGCGGCCACCCCGAGGTCGCCGCGCAGGATGTGCAGGCACAGGTCGATGCCCGAGGCGGCGCCGGCCGACGTCAGCACACTGCCCTCGTCGACGAACAGGACGTTCTCGTCGACGCGGACGAGCGGATGCTTCTGTGCGAGCGCCCGTGTGTAATGCCAGTGCGTCGTGGCACGCTTGCCGTCGAGCAGGCCCGTGCAGGCCAGCGCGAAGGCGCCCGTCGAGATGGCGGCAAGCCGTGTACCTCGGTCATGTGCGGCGATCAGCGCATCGACGACGGCCTGTGGCGGGTCGTCGCGGTCCGGGAAACGATAGCCGGGGACGAAGACGACGTCGGCCCACTCAAGTGCGTCGAGACCGTGGGCCACGTGGTACGCCAGGCCGTCGCCGCCGGTCACCAGCCCGGGCGCCGCGCCGCACACCCGCACCTCGTACGGCATGCTCGCCCGGGTCGTGAACACCTGCGCGGGAATGCCGACATCGAGCGGCTTCGCACCTTCGAGCACTAGGACGGCGACGCGACGCAGGCGGGAGGAAGACACGGGAAACAGGTTACGAGGACATGGGCCGGTCCGCTCGTCCTCACCGACGGCGCCGGGCATCGTGGCGTCCAGAGGTACGCGACCCCGCGCCGGTGGAGCTGGACCGCCGCGGCGGCGAACTGCCGTTCCACTGTCACACGGAGACGTGTGACCTGCCCGACGAGTCGGTAACGCCGGGCCTGCGTTGTCGGCTATGCCCGCACACAACCAGCCTTTCAGCGTGGATCACAACGTCGAGCTGCCCGTTTCCGCGCCCGGCGAGCTCTGGGCCGTGGGGGCTGTCATCCTCAACCACGACGGTGAAGCCTTCGCCCAGAAGCGAAGCCCGAACCGCCGCTTCTACCCTGACCCCTGGGACATCGTCGGCGGCCATGTCGAGCCCGGAGAGCCCCCTCCTTGTGCTCACTGGAAGCAGGGGCGGCCTGCGCAGGTCAGGCAGTCGGCAGGGCGATTGCTGTCCCGGCTGCTGTGCCGAGGCCGAGAGCCCGTCTACGCGTCAAGCTCGTTGGCGCGAGGAGCCTTTCCGTACTTGTAGCGGTTGAAGAGAAGCTGGGCGGAGCAGACGACAGAGCAGGCCAGCCCTGCGTACAGCAGGGGCGGGGCCCAGAACCACACCTCTTCGGTGCTGCGGCCGCTGGTCCAGTGGCAGGTGATGGACGGAGGGAAGCTGTCCACGTTCACCGATGTCAGGCTGTAGTCCCGGCCGGCATCCATGTACACGCCGTCGCCGGTCTTGTCCCCGCATACGTCAAGCGGGTTCGTGAAGGCGAGCCCGTAGACGGTTCCGGCCCCATAGGCGGCGATCGCTGCCGCGATCCCGATCACAGCCCAGCGGGCCGGCCGCAAGGGCTTCCTCCTGGTCACCCACAACGCGTACGGGACTGCCCCAACGGCAAAGAGGAGGAGGGTGATTGCGGGCGGGCCGAAGAATGTGAACAGAGACACCATGCACCCTGACGTTACTTCGGGCGGAGGAATCGCTGCCGGTTCGCCCGGCACTCAGCCCGTCGGATCCTTATCCGTGGAGGCGAGGATGCGGCCACCCACCAGGACCGCTCCGTCTTCCCTGTACCGGGTCAGACCGCCGTTGCCCTGGTAGTGCTCACTCGTACGCGACCGGGGACCCCCCGCGCAGTAGTCCCTGGCCCGACGCCGACATGGACAGCCCGGTCGTCATCGGAAACCTCGACCGCGATCAGCGATAGTCGTTGAGCCACTCGCCCGGGATCAGGTCACGAACGCGGTCGAGGTCCTCTGCCGTTCGACCACGGGCCAGAATGGCCATGCCGTCGTCGTCGCGCAGCAGGACGTCCTGGCCCAGGAACCATCGGGTCCCGCTCACCTCCTCACCGGCGGGATATGCCGGGAACGGCAGCCGGACGGAGCTCGCCTCCAGCAGCTCGATGCTGTCATCATCCGGGTCAAGAAAGTCGCACAGCTCTTCACCGGCATGCAGGGACTCGGACAAAACGATCTCGACGAAGCAGAGGGACAGACGCTCGAGCCAGTCCTCCCACCGTTCTGCGCTCTTGTCGGCAAGGTCAAGCCGGATGAACACCGCGGGGTCGTCATCCTGGAGGCTGTCGAGGAGGATGCCCCAGGATGCGACTCCCTGGTTCTCGTGACGGAAGACCAGAGCCTCCCTGGCCTCATCCACATACAGTTCGGCCGGGCTGAGCAGCACATCGTGATTGCTGGTGAGATCCTTCCGGCGCCCGAGCAGCAGATACGCCTCGCACATCGCGACCGGCAGCCGGAAACCCAGCCGCTCCTCGGCGGCGTCGAGATCCGCCTGCGTCCATCCGTCGCCCTTTTCGAGGGCGCCGGCCCAATGGGCGGCGAAGCCCTGGACGAGGCTCGACTCCTTTGCCGGGCGCACGCTTCGTGCCTTCGGTCGTGGCGCGTTCATCGCCCGGCGGGCACGGTCTCCGCGTCGCTGCGCCAAGCTCGTTCCCCTGCGGCGGCCAGCCAGAAGAAAACAGGCGGCAGGCTGAGCTCGATCACCGCCAGTGCGGTCTGGAACCACTGCGGCCAGCCGTGAACGGCGAGCGAAATCAGCCGACCCACCCCGCCCAACAGAAAGACGCCGGCCAGCCACCGCACCGCCCGGGCCGGGACAGGCCGCTGCCGAGCGGTCCAGAGCCAGGCCAGCCCGTAGCCGACGAAACTGGCCCCCATGAACCGGCCCCAGCTGTCGACCGTCGTGCCGGCGGAACCTGCGCCGGGGATCGCCGCGTTACCGAGTACTACATGAAACACACCGATCACCACGCAGGCCCAGCCCATCAGCTGTGCGAGTACCCGAAGAACCCTTGCCACGGTCCCTCCCAGCGCGCCTCAACGGATTCTTAGTTGACATGCGTCTACTAGACTCGTGCGCCAGTAGACACATGTCAAGTAATGTGCGTCCATGCCTCCCCGCCAGCGACTCAGCCCCACCGATCGCCGCGCCCAACTCCTCGCCGTCGGAGCGCAGCTCTTCGCCGCACGCCCGTACGACGACGTGCTGATGGAGGAGGTCGCCAAAGAGGCCGGCATCTCCAGAGCCCTGCTCTACCGTCACTTCCCCAGCAAGCACGCCCTCTTCGCGGCCGTCTACCAGCAGGCGGCGGATCAACTGCTCGCCGAAACCCGGCTCGACCCCGCCGACTCCCTGGTGGAGCAGCTAATCCAGGGCATGGACGTCCATCTCGACTACTTCATGGCCAATCGCAACGCCGTGCTCGCCGCGAACCGGGTGCTCGTGGGCGACCCGGTGATTCAGTCGATCATGACCAACGAGCTGGACGCACTCCGTACGCGGCTGCTGGCCGTACTCCCACTCGCGGACGAAAGCGCCCGCGAGGCAGTGTCCGCCGTCCTGAAGAGCTGGCTGGTCTTCGTCCAGGTCCTCTGCGTCGACTGGCTCACCCACGAGACCTGCACCCGCACCCAGCTCCGCGACACCTGCATCGGCGCGCTACTCGGTGGCCTTCGGCCACTGCTCGCCGACGACTCCACCCACGAGTGGCCGCCACAGCGGCCCGACGCGAACGCCTAGTTCACGTCCACCGACAGCATCGCGATACCGCCGAGCAGCGGTAGTTGAGAAGCATGCGCATGGTGGGTGACGCATGCCCCTCGCCGCCGCCCTCGCGATCCGCCACTGGCGCGGCCGCGACTGACACCCGTCGGCGCCCCTGGGGCCGGGCGCAGGTGTGGTGGGTGTGGTCGCCGAGTGAAATACATCGGGGCCGTATTTGTCGGCTCGGGTGACTTTGACGGGTAGGTTTCCTGCGGCCCGCGTCCATGGGAACGACTTCTGTGGACGCCCTTTGAACGCGGATACCCGTCACCCCTCCTCCCAGGAGTGAACACGAGACATGTCTGCACAAGAATCTGCGCAACACCCACCCCAGCGCGTCGGCGTCGTGGTCGAGTCCGTTTCCGGAGAGACCCGTGTCGCGGCGACGCCGACGACGGTGCGTCAACTGCTCGGCCTCGGTTACGAGGTGGTGGTGGAGTCCGGGGCCGGCGCGGCCTCCGGCTTCAGCGACCAGGCCTACCTCGATACCGGCGCCGAGATCGGCCAGGCCTGGAACGCGGATGTCGTCCTGAAAGTGAACTCTCCCTCCGACACGGAGATCACCCGGCTGCGGGAAGACGCGACCGTGGTCGCCCTGCTGGCCCCGGCACAAAGGCCCGAGCTCCTTCAGACACTGGCTGCTGCCGGGGTGACCGCGCTGGCGCTGGACGCGGTACCACGTATCTCACGGGCTCAGTCGATGGACGTGCTGTCGTCGATGGCGAACATCGCCGGCTACCGGGCGGTCGTCGAGGCCGCGCACGCCTTCGGCCGGTTCTTCACCGGCCAGGTCACCGCGGCGGGCAAGGTGCCACCGGCGAAGGTGCTGGTCGCCGGCGTGGGCGTGGCCGGACTGGCGGCGATCGGCGCCGCCTCCAGCCTCGGCGCGATCGTGCGGGCCACCGACCCGCGGCCGGAGGTCGCGGACCAGGTGAAGTCGCTGGGCGGCGAGTACCTCCCGGTGGACGTCGCCCAGGAGAGGAGCACCGATGGCTACGCCAAGGCGACCTCCGCCGACTACGACCGTGCCGCCGCCGAGCTCTACCACCGGCAGGCCGCGGACGTGGACATCGTGATCACCACCGCGCTGATCCCGGGCCGGCCGGCGCCGCGTCTGCTGTCCGCCGAGGACGTGGCCGTCATGCAGCCGGGCAGTGTCATCGTCGACATGGCCGCAGCCCAGGGCGGCAACGTCGAGGGAACCGTGCCGGGGCGCGCGGTGGTCACGGACAACGGTGTCACCATCATCGGCTACACCGACCTCGCCGCCCGGCTGCCCGCCCAGGCCTCGCAGCTCTTCGGCACCAACCTGGCGAACCTGCTGAAACTGCTCACACCCGGCAAGGACGGGCGGCTGACGATCGACTTCGACGACGCCGTGCAACGGGCCGTGACCGTGGTGCGGAACGGCGACGTCATCTGGCCGCCGCCGCCCGTGGCCGTCTCGGCCGCGCCCGCCGTACCGCCGGAGGCCGTGCCCGCCGCGCCCGAACCCGACCCGAAGCAACCGAAGCTGACGCCCGCACGGCGCTACGGCCTGATCGCGCTCGGCATGCTCGCCATGTTTCTGCTGGTGGCCTTCGCACCCGCCCAACTCGCGGGAAACTTCACCGTGTTCGCCCTGGCGGTCGTGATCGGCTACTACGTCATCGGCAAGGTGCACCACGCGCTGCACACGCCCCTGATGTCGGTGACCAACGCGATCTCCGGGATCGTCGTGATCGGTGCCCTGCTGCAGATCGGACACGAGAGCCGGATCGTCACCGCGCTGTCCTTCGTGGCGATCCTGCTGACGAGCGTGAACATCTTCGGAGGTTTCGCCGTCACCCGCCGCATGCTGTCCATGTTCTCGAAAGGCTGAGCCGAGATGACCCCACTGACGGCCTCCCACGCTGCCGACCTGGTCGCCGCCCTGTTGTTCATCCTCAGCCTGGCCGGCCTGTCCCAGCACCGCACCTCCCGCGCCGGCGTCGTCTACGGCATCGCCGGCATGGTCCTCGCACTGGTCGCCACGGTCGTGGTGGCGGCGCAGAGCATCACCGCCGGGGCGGTGGCCCTGATCTTGCTGGCCATGGCGCTCGGCGCCGTGATCGGCCTGTGGCGGGCCCGCCGTGTCGAGATGACACAGATGCCCGAACTGATCGCGGTGCTGCACAGCTTCGTCGGCCTCGCCGCGGTGCTGGTGGGCTGGAACAGCTACCTGGAGGTGGACGCGCACGGCACGGCGCAGACCCGGATCGGCGCCGACCTGCTCGGCATCCACCACGCCGAGGTTTTCATCGGCGTCTTCATCGGCGCGGTCACCTTCACCGGCTCGATCGTCGCGTTCCTGAAGCTCTCGGCGCGCATCAAGTCCCGTCCGCTCGTACTGCCGGGCAAGAACGCGCTGAACCTCGGCGCGCTCGGTGCCTTCGCGGTACTGACCGTCTGGTTCACGATCAGCCCGAACCGGGCACTGATGATCGCGGTGACGGTGCTGGCGCTGGCGCTCGGCTGGCACCTGGTCGCCGCGATCGGCGGCGGCGACATGCCCGTGGTCGTCTCCATGCTGAACAGCTACTCGGGCTGGGCGGCGGCCGCGGCCGGCTTCCTGCTCGACAACAACCTGCTCATCGTCACGGGCGCGTTGGTGGGCTCCTCCGGCGCCTACCTGTCCTACATCATGTGCAAGGCGATGAACCGATCCTTCCTCTCCGTCATCGCGGGCGGTTTCGGCATCGAGGCGCCGTCCGGTCGCGAGGAGGAACAGGGCGAGCATCGAGAAGTGCGGGCCGCGGAGGCGGCCGAGATGCTTGCCCGGGCCCGCTCGGTGATCATCACTCCCGGTTACGGCATGGCCGTCGCCCAGGCCCAGCACCCCGTGGCGGAGCTGACGCGTCGGTTGCGCGAGCGGGGTGTCGAGGTCCGCTTCGGCGTCCACCCCGTCGCCGGGCGCCTGCCCGGGCACATGAACGTCCTGCTGGCCGAGGCGAAGGTCCCCTATGACATCGTCCTCGAGATGGACGAGATCAACGATGACTTCGCCGACACCTCCGTCGTGCTGGTCATCGGCGCGAACGACACCGTCAACCCGGCCGCGACCGAGGACCCGGCCAGTCCCATCGCCGGCATGCCGGTGCTGCGGGTCTGGGAGGCGGACCAAGTCGTCGTCTTCAAGCGCTCCATGGCCTCCGGTTACGCGGGCGTGCAGAACCCGCTCTTCTTCCGGGAGAACAGCAGCATGCTGTTCGGCGATGCCAAGCAGAGCGTCGAGGAGATCCTGCGCGCGCTCGGCATCCACGACGGCCATGAGGCGACCCGCGCCACGCGCCAGGCGACGGCGGCCGGCCGGTGACGTGGGGCTCGGCCGGTTGCGACGTCCCCTGAAGCGGGGGGGGGGTAACCGGCTGAGCCGCCCATGGCCTGCCCGAGGAGAAGGCGATACTCAAGTCCGGCCGGGTCTCCGGCGTTCGGAGACGGTCCGGTTGGGTGGAGAGGCCGGGGAAGAGCCGCACGAGCATCCGCCATCCGGGTGTCACGGCCCACCAGGATGCACGGCTGGCCGGCCTCGATGCCGTAGATGATGACGCGTGCCGCCTGTGGGGCAACGCTGAGCATCCGGGCTCCGCCGACAGCAGGCCGGCGTCATGAGCGAAGAGCCTCTGGCAGTGCTGCGACGAAGGATGCCTGGGCCGTTCCGCCGTCCTGCACTGGGCCCGCGGCTGGTTTCCCCGCCAAGGTCTTCCGCTCAGCGACGAGGTGACGTGTCGGTCATCTGTCGGGGCTGTCGGCCGGATGTCGGCGAAGTGTCGGCGGGGCTTGGGATCTTTCTCGCGGTCCTGCCGAAGGAGCATCGGCAGGCGTGCGACACACAAGGAGTCACCATGATCAGTGACGTCACCCTCGTCGGCGCCGGGCTTGGAGGAGTGCCCCTCGCCCGCGTTCTCCACGGCGACGACGCACCCCACGGCCTGTTCACCGCATTCACCGGCTTCGGGAAGGGGAACACCCATGCATGATGTGGTGATCGTGGGCGCCGGCCCGGTCGGCCTGTTCCTGGCCTGCGAGCTTGGCCTCGCGGGCTGCTCGGTCCTGGTCCTTGAGCGGGAGGCGGAGCCCCGCTCCCCCCGGAAGGCGGTCCCGCTCGGGACGCGAGGCCTGTCCGCCGCATCGGTTGAGGCGTTCTACCGCCGCGGGTTGCTACGTCCGCTGCTGACGGCGTCCGGCGTCGACGACGGTGCGGGCGCGCACTCCGACGCGGACGAGCTGTCACCCCCTCGTCGCGCGGGTCACTTCGCCGGCATGATGCTCGACCCGGCCAAGGTCGACGTCACTGCCCTGCCGTTCCGGCTGCCCAGCCCGGCAACGGAGGGCGTGATGACAAGCCTCGAAGCGGTCGAGACGGTGCTGTCGAAGCAGGCGTCCAAGCTCGGCGTGGAGGTCAGGCGCGGCGTCACAGTCTCCGCCATCGCCCAGGACGATGAGACCGTGGTCGCGCAAGCCGGTGAGGACGAGTACGCGGCGCGCTGGCTCGTCGGCTGCGACGGCGGACGCAGTACGGTGCGCGGGGTCGCGGGCTTCGACTTCGTCGGCACCGAGCCCCAGCTCACCGGTTACGCCGTTTTCGCCTCCATCGCCGATCCTGAGAAGCTGCGCCCTGGGTTCAACCTGACACCGACAGGCATGTACCTCCAGACAGCCGTGAACGGGCACCTCGGCATCATGGAACTCGACGGCGGCGCGTTCGACCGCTCGCAGCGGCTGACCCGCGAACACCTCCAGGCAGTCCTGCGCCGGGTGTCCGGCACCGACGTGACGCTGAGCGAGGTCCATCTCGCCTCGAGCTTCACCGATCGGGCCATGCAGACGACGACTTACCGGCAGGGGCGCGTCCTGCTCGCGGGCGACGCCGCCCACATTCACTCCCCTCTCGGAGGACAGGGACTCAACCTCGGCCTCGGCGACGCCATGAACCTGGGATGGAAGCTGGCAGCGACCGTGCGGGGGAACGCGCCGGCCGGGCTTCTCGACACCTACACCCACGAGCGCCATCCGATCGGCGCACGGGTACTGGACTGGTCGCGAGCCCAGGTGGCGGCCATGCGGCCGGACCCGCACTCCCAGGCGATCCAAAAAGTGATACGCGACCTGATCGACACGGGTGACGGAACGACCTACGTGTTCGACAGGATGTCGGGCTTGGCGAACCACTACGATTTCGGCAGCAAGCACCCCCTGGTCGGCCGCAACGCCCCGGACTTCCGTCTGGAGGACGGCACTCGCCTCGGCGACCTGCTGGAAGACGGACGAGGCGTCGCACTCGATTTCAGCAGCGACCGATGCCTGCACGGTTCGGCGCTGGGCTGGGAGAGCCGGATACGTCATGTGGCCGGGCCGGCGAGGAACGACCTCACATTGGGTGCCGTGCTTGTCCGACCTGACGGCGTAGTCGCCTGGGCAGATGATCGCGACCCTGATCGTGAAGCGTTTGAACGGGCCGCTGGTCATTGGTTCGGCACTCCTGGAACCTCTGTGTCGGCCTGAGACTCGGCTCGTTGATGGCCGGAGGGCGCTCTCTGGGCATGCTGCCACGCGGCGGGAGCGCCCTGCGGCCCGGCCATCCGGGTCGGCCGGCTCTGCAAGGGTGCCGTGCCGGAGCAAGCTGTCCATGAGCACCAGCGACAGCCCGCCCGGCACCGCCCTGGCCATGGAGCCGCGGAGCCGGTGCCGCGTACCTTCGACTACATGGCTGACGAGTGCTTCGGACATCCACGGCTCGCCGCGATCTATGACCCGCTTGACCCTGATCGCAGCGATCTTGACGCGTACGTCCATATGGCCGAACAGGTCGCAGCACGTCGCGTGCTGGACATCGGCTGCGGGACAGGAGTGTTCGCCCTTCTCCTGGCTGATCGCGGGATCGAGGTTGTCGGGGTCGACCCCGCCGAGGCGTCCATTGAGGTAGCCAAGGGCAAGCCGGGCAGTGAACGGGTGCGGTGGATCTGCGGTGACGTGTCGGTACTTCCACCGTTGCAGGTCGATCTGGCGACCATGACGGCGAACGTGGCTCAGGCCATCGTGGATCCGAAGATGTGGCAGGAAACTCTGAGGAGAGCGTACGAATCACTGGCGCCGGGCGGGCGCCTCATGTTCGAGACCCGGGATCCGGCCAGGCGCGCCTGGGAGGAGTGGAACAGGGAGGATTCATACCGCGTGACGGAAATCCCCGGCGTTGGCGCGGTCGAGAGCTGGGCCGAGGTGACCGACGTAAGCCGGCCGCTGGTGACGTTTCGGTGGACCTACGTGTTCGCTGCGGACGGGCAAGTGCTGACGTCGGATTCGACGTTGCGCTTCCGCGAGCGGAAGGACGTTGAGACCGACCTGTTCGCGCAGGGGTATGTGGTCGACGATGTGCGTGAAGCTCCTGACCGTCCGGGCCGGGAGTTCGTCTTCCTCGCGCGGCGTCCGGAGACAGGCTGAGCGTGGTGCTGAAGATGAGCCTTCGCCAGGGAGCATCCGATTTCAGCTGCCCCATTGTGCGGCCTACGGTCCTCGCCCAGCGGCCCGGCCGGGCGAGGCGAGGGCCCCAGAACCCCATCGCACCTTCTCGTCTCGCCCGGTACGGTCTCGAGTGTGTTCCCCCTGCGGGGAGCCCAAGAGCAGGTTTTCGTCAAGGCGCGGTTCTGGTGCGAGGTCCTGGACGTCGTAGTGCTCGATCGCGAAGAGGACGGCAGCCTCGAGATCGGGCCGCGCGACGGATCCGACGGTCCGCAGCCGACGATCTTCCTCAGCCGCAGGGACGAGCCGGAGCAGGGGAAGCTCCGGCTGCACATCGACGTCAGCGCCACCGACCGCGATCAGGACGCCAAGCTCGAACGCCTCCTGAAGCTCGGGGCGCGCCCGGCCGACGTCGGCCAGACCGGCGAGGAGCCCTGGCACGTTCTTGCCGACCCCGAGGGCAACGAGTTCTGCCTGCTCAAGGCCCGCCTCACCCCGCTCTGACGGCTCGCCGGCGAGCCGGGCCCAGCGGTTGGCGGTGACGGGGCCGATGCCGACGACGGTCAGCAGTTGCGGATGGACCAGACCGGGTCCCAGTTGTAGAAGTGGTTGGCTCGGTCCGGCGTGAAGGAGTGCAGCACCCTTCCTTGCTGGTCGTAGAAGTAGGACGTGACGTTGCCGGTCTGGTTGTCGAAGTAGCCGCCGTCACCCTGCCAGTTGAACAGCTGGTAGGCGCTGCACGCGGCAAGGTGGTACTGCCGCCACTTGCCCGACGCCGGGTTCCATACGGCCGGGCAGAGGACACCGTTGCTGCACGGCGCGGGGAACGAGCCGGGCACGTACTCCGAGTATCCGGCCGCAGGCGCGATGGAGGGCGCGACAGCTTTCACGCCCACGGGGAGCCGGGGAGCGGGCGGGAGCGGGCGCGGCGTTGACGGCTGGGCTCGGGCACCGTCGCCGGACGGCGAGCCGGCGGTCGCGGAAGCGGCCGCTGCGGCCGGGGTGAATCCGGCCAGCAGGGCCGTCAGGCCGGTTATGGCGACGAGGAGGCGTTTGACACGCATGGTGACGGATCTCCTTGGGTCGATGGGCGCAGGTTCGGATGTGGAACAGGGCCTGCTTCGGCATGGCGGCGCGGTCGGACGCGCCCCTGTCCCGGCCGTCGGTGTGGGGTGCGGGCGGGTCAGCAGTAGCCGATCTTCTTGTAGCCGACGTAGAACTCGCCCCTGTTGTTCACACTCGCGTTGGTCCCCAGGCCGGTGACGTTGTGGGCCCCGACGATGCGCCCGATCCGCCCCTGGGAGACGCTGTTGATGTCCACCGTCGGCGCGGCGGCCGCATGGAAGACGAAGGTGGCCGAGGCGTCGCCGGGGGCACGTGTGCCGCTGGCGTAGCAGGCGCTTCCGTTCGTGCGGCGGAGCACGAGATCGCCGTTGTCCTGCATCGTCACCGAGTAGCCGCTGTTGCAGATGGCCTGGTTGACCCCCAGCGTTCCGGAGAACGATGTGCCGACGCAGGTGACCGCCGCCGCGCTCGTAACGCTGGCGGGCACGTGCGCGGACGCGGTCCCGGACCAACACAGCGTCGCGGCGAGAGTCGCCAACACCAGGGTGCGGATGCGTGGCTTGCGCTTCATGGCACTGTCCTTTCCTGAGGAACGGCGTCGATGGGCCGCTGGTCCGGCCCGCCCCGTCCCGACTCGCTTGAGCGGCGCCCCGGTTCGTCGGGGCGGGGATGGAGGAGGTCGCCCGAACGACGTCTGCGCGATCTCGCGCTTCGGCTCGTCGGGGCCCCCGTGGCCTGCTCCGTCCCCGGCACCGGTATAGCCCGTTGACGTTGTCCGACGTCGAGACAAGGACGCCGAACAATCAACCGCCGTACAAAGGGCCCTGTCGCACGGTTCGGGCGGGGGCGCGTCCGGCGAGGGCGCCTCCGGCAGTGGGCGCGGCGAGCCACGGGTAGGGCCGCTGTGTACCGGACACGGTCGTCGTACGGGACGGCGGTCTTCCCCGCGGTCCTGCGTGGCGGGTCTGCTCTACGGCCCGGCCGCCGGAGCTTTCGCCGCTGGGCAGGGGGCCCGGTAGGAGAGGCCCGGCAGGTACTGGTGCCAGTCGGCGGTGCCAAGGACCGAGCCGCCCACGTCGCGACAGACTCGTGTGGCCGCCCGCTTCGGATCGGGATCCCAGAGCAGCGCGGTCCAGTCCTCACTGCCAGTTGCGACAAGGCGGCCGTCGGGGCGGAAAGCCACCGCGTCCACTTGTTTGGTGTGTCCGGTCAGCACCGCCAGTTCGGCCGGCCGGTGCGGATCACGGACGTCCCACATCCGCACGGTCCGCTCGCTCGCGGTGAGCAGGGTGCCGCCGTCCGGGGCGAAGGAGACGGCCTTGACCGGTCCGGCGTAGTCGCCGAGGGCGGCGATCGGCCGGGGCGCGGTGCGCCGGGTGATGTCCCACAAACGCACCACCCGGTCGTCCCCGCCGGTGGCCAGGGTGCGGCCATCGGGAGCGAAGGCGACCGTCTTGACCGCGTCGTGGTGACGGTCGAGTACGGCCAGTGGACGCGGCCGGCCGGGGCGGCTCACGTCCCAGAGGCGGGCCAGATGGTCCCGGCCGGCGCTGGCCAGCATGCGGCCGTCGGGGCTGAACGCCACCGACTCCACCTCGTCGCGGTGGGCCGGCACCACGGACAGCGCCCGGGGCCGCCGCGGGTCACCGGTGTCCCAGAGCCGTACGGTCCCGTCGCCGTCGCCGGCGGCGAGAAGGCGGCCGCCCGGTGCGAAGGCGACGGCGTTCACCGCGTCCGTGCCGCCGGTCACGCGGGCCAGCGGGCGCGGTGTGCGGGGATGGCCGACGTCCCACAGGCGGACGGTCCGGTCCAGGCTCGCGGAGGCGAGCACCGGCCGGCGCGGGTCGAAGGCGACCGCGTTGACGGCGGCGGCGTGTCCGGGCAGAACGGCCAGCGGACGTGAGCGGAAGGGGTGGGCGACATCCCAGAGTCGTACGGAGCGGTCGTAGCTGCCGGTGGCCAGGGTGCGGCCGTCCGCGCTGAAGGCGACCGTGTACACGGAACTCGTATGGCCGGAGAGGGCGGGGAGCGGAAGGTTCCACAGGCGTGCCGTCTGGTCGCTCGCGCCGGTGGCCAGGGTGCGGCCGTCAGGGCTGAAGGCCGCCGAAGTGACGTACCCCGTATGACCGCTGAGGACCCCCAGCAGCCGGACGGTCGTCCGGTCGCCGGGCCGGACGCCGGTGTCCCACAGCCGGACGTCGGCGTCGACGCCCCCGCTGGCCAGGGTGTGGCCGTCCGGAGCGAAGGCGAGCGCGAAGACGGTGTCGGTGTGGCCGGTGAGGACGGTCAGCGGACGGGGCCGCTCCTCGGACCGGAGCGTCGCAGGATTCCACAGGCGTACGACGCGGTCGTCGCCGCCGGTCGCGAAAGTACGGCCGTCGGGGGCGAAGGCCACGGCGTTGGCGGGCGGCAGTTGCACCGTCTCCGCCGCCTTCACGGCCTGAGCGCCCCCGCGGGTCGAGGTGCGGGCCAGGTGCCACAGCCGGGTCCCGGCCGGTCCCGCGGCGGCCAGGGCATGCCCGTCCGGGGCGAACGCCAGGGAGCGGACCTCGCCGCCCAAGGTACCCAGGACAGCCGCCGCCGGAGGGCGACCCCGGCTCGCGGCGGGCCACCGGGCGACGGTGCCCGAGGGCCCTGCGGACACGACGGTCCGGCCGTCCGGGCTGAAAGCCACCGCCGCGTGCCCCGGCCCGGCGGCGGGCCGCGGCGGATCCAGTACCGCCCGGGCGCGCGGCCGGTGCGGCGCGCGAAGGTCCCACAGCGTCGTCGTGCCGAGCGCATCGGTCGTGGCCAGCGTCCGGCTGTCGCCGCTGAACGCCATCGCCCGGACGCCCACCGCCGGGGCGCCCTCGGTCGGGGCGCCCGCGGTCGGGGCGGGCAGGACGATGGGCGGGTGGGTGCGGTGCGGTGCGGCGACGTCCCAGAGCCGTACCGTCCGGTCCGCTCCGGCGGCCGCGAAGAGACGCCCGTCGGGGCTGAAGGCCACGGCGTCCACCTTGTCCTTGCTTCTGAGCTGGGTGGCGTACGGTGTGGCGTACGAGCTGAGCAGGGCGCCCCGCGCGGCGGCGGTCGGGTGCAACCGGTAGGCGGCGAGCGCCAGTTGGAGAGCGAGGGCCGGATCGGTGCGGCGCAGCGCTTCGGCCTGCTGCGCGACCTGGCGGGAGACCGCGATGTCGCGCTGCTGCTGGGCCTGATCCCGGGAGACGAGAGCGAATCCCGTGGCCGTGGCGGTGCCCAGCAGCAGGACGGCGAGCAGCACGAGGAGCGTTCGCATCCGCCGGGCACCGCGCAGCGCCGCCGCCCGCGAGGCGGCCCGGGCAGCCAGACTTGCCGTGAGGAACCGGCGCTCCCGCTCGCTCAGCGCGTCCTCGCCCCAGTCCGCCGCCCATTCCGCGGCCTGGTCCAGACGGACGCCACGGTACAGGGCGCCGGGGTCGTGCTGGACGGCTTCCCAGGCGGTGGCGGCCTCGGTGAGCCGCCGGTGGATCCGCAGCCCCTCACGGTCCTCGGCCAGCCAGCCGCGCAGCCTTGGCCAGCGGCGGATCAGGGCCTCGTGGGCGATCTCGACGCCGTCCTGGTCCAGCACAAGGAGCCGGGCGCGCGCGAAGCGCTCCAGCACGGTCGCGGTGTCCGTGCCGGGGAAGTCCAGTTCCGCGCGGTCCACCCGGCGCTTGGTGTCCTCGGTGCCCTCGCCGGGTGCCGTGAGTCGCAGCAGCACATTGCGGGCGACCCGCTGCCCGTCCGGGTCCAGCGCCGCGTACACCGTCTCGGCCGTGCGGGCGAGGGCGCCGTCGATACCGCCGGTCGCCCGGAAACCGGCCAGGGTCAGGGCGTTGCCGCGCCGTCGCCGCCAGGTCTCCAACAGGGCGTGCGAGAGCAGCGGAAGCACCGCGGCCTGGTCCTTCGCCTGGGCGACCAGTTCCGCCAGCAGCGCTCCCTCGACAGTCAGCCCGGCGCGGACGGCGGGCCTGGTGATGGCCCGGCCCAGCTCGTCGGTGGTCATGGGACCGATCCGGACCTGGGCCTCGCCCACCGCCTCGACCAGCCGGGGATGATCGGTGCAGTGGGCGTAGAAGTCGGCCCGCACACCCACCACGATCCGGCAGCGGCTGTTCGCGGCATGGGCCGCGGTGATCAGCGCCTCGATGAAGGCGCCGCGCTCGACAGGATCCTCGCACAAGGCGAAGACCTCCTCGAACTGGTCCACGACGAGCAGGAGTTCCGCCTCCGTCGGCCGCCCGGCCAGGGCATGGAGCACCGCCCGGTGCAGGGTCCGCGGATCGCGCACCAGGGCGTCGTGCAGCTCGCCGGGGGACTCACCGGTATGGGCGGCCAGCACCGCCGCGCACTCCTCCACAGGATGCGCACCCGGAGTGACCGCCACCACCGGCCAGTCGGGGTGTTCCGCCGGCCACTGCGAAAGCAGCCCGGCGTACAGCAGCGAGGACTTGCCCGCGCCTGACGCCCCGACCAGGGTGGTGAACCGGCACGCCGTCACCTGCCGCGTCAGCTCCGCCAGCAGCCGCTCACGGCCGAAGAACCACTCGGCCTCCTCGGTACGGAAGGCCAGCAGCCCCGCGTACGGCGCGTTCTTCTCCTCCGGCGCGCCGTCCGGGCCGGGCGGCTCCATGCCGTCCCCGGCCGCGACCTCCTCCGCCGCGACTCGCCAGTGCTCCTCCCACACGGCGGGGTCGGCATCGCAGGCCCGGGCGAAGGCGACCACCACCGCGAGGCTGGGCAACTGCCGTCCCGCGGCCGCCGCCGACAGGGTGGAGGCCGAGTAATGGGCGGTCTTGGCCAGTTCCCGGTAGGTCGGGTTCCCTGCCTCCCGCCGTAATCGGCGCAGCCCCGCCGCCAGTCGCAGCAGTGGTCCGTCCCCCTCCTCCAGCGGACGTTCCCTCCTCGGCACGCCGACACCCCCTTCCGATCCCGTCCGTCCCGCTGACCAGCACCAGCATCCCAGGGCCGTGTGGACGCTCACGCGATTCCCCAGGCAGAAGTTCACGTAAATTCCCCAGGCCCTGTGGTGAGCCGGCGGGAAGGGCGTGCTTCCTTGCGCCATCGACGATCCGGCCCGCACCGTTGCGAACCAGGAATGGCCTTCGAGCCGTCGGTCCGCACGGCGGCCAAGAGGGCCTCTCATGTCGTCGCTGCCCGCTGCGCAGTCCTGGCCGTGCGTCCTCAGAACTTCCAGGCTGATCCTGCGTCCGGCCGAATCCGCTGACGTGTCTGAGTTCACCCGGTTGTGGACCGACACCGATGTCCGGCGTTTCCTCGGCGGCCCGGTCGCAGAGGAGCAACTTCGGGGCCGGCCTTGCGGACCTTGCTCGCAGTCTCCTCCAGGAACCACGTGCAGAAGGCGCGGAACTGTGGCCCGTCGTAGAAGTCCGTCCCGTCGACGCGCTCCTTCACCGGGTGACGGCTCGCCCATAGGACGCCTGGACACGCGGTGATGAACGTGTCCGTCCATGCCACCCGGTGCGGTCATGTGTCGCGCAATCGGAGCAGAATGGTGCCGGCGAGGAGTGTGCCGGCTGACCACGCGGCGAGCACGCCCAAGCCGGCCCAGGGGCCGATGGGCAACTGGCGTATGTCCGTGGTCGCTTGGATGGCCAGTCCGGCGCTCATCGGCGCGACCTGTTCGAGCAGGCGGTGCAGGTGCGGGTCGGTCACCATCTGGGTGAGGACCGGTGGGAGGTAGAGCAGTCCGAGGACGGTTCCGATCGCGGCGGCGGAGTCACGCACGACCGCCGCGACGCCGAGGCTGAGGATCGCGATGAGCACCAGGTAGGCCACCGAGCCGGCGCCGGCCCGCAGGATGGGGCCATCGGTGAGTGAGAGGCGCGGGTATCCGTGGCGGGGCGTGACGATCCCGGCGACCACAAGGGAGGCGAGCAGGGTAGGACTCCCGATGGCGGCCACCGCGACGGTGAGCACGACTGCCTTGGCCGCCAGCACCGTCGGGCGCCTCGGGACAGTGGTCAAGGTGGTGCGGATCAGCGCGGTGCTGTACTCGCCGCTGACAGTGAGCACGGCCAGTACCGCGACCGGGGCCTGTCCCAGGTACACGCCGCTGAGGACGAGCCGGGTGGGGTCGATGCCGCAGCCGGCTTGCGGGCAGGTGGCGATGGCGGACACCGCGGCGCCCAGCGCCACGGTGACGGTCGCGGTGGCCAGGAGCAGCCACGCCGGGCCGGGCGTGGTGCGCAGTTTCGTCCACTCCGCACGTACGGCGTTCAGCGCGGTGCTCATGCGTCCCTCCGGTGCAGCAGGACGGCGGCCAGGGCGAGGGTGAGCGCGGTGTAGCCGCACAGCACGGCCAGGCCGGCCCAGGGTGGCAGCGGGTAGTAGCCGTAGGCGGGGGTGTAGACGCTCTCGACCTGCGGGTAGCGGGTGACGGTCTGTTGCACGGCCAGGGCGGCGGCGGGGGTGACCCGGGTGAGCCACTGCGCCATGGGTGGTGGCAGGAACGGGATCAGTGCCAGCAGGTACGGGAGCACGGTGGCCCCGACGACGGTGGTGACCGCGGTCGCGCTGCGTCGCAGGACGGTGCCGACGCCCAGGGCGAAGACGGCGGTGACAGCGAGCACGGCGGCGGTGCCGGCCTCGGCGCGGAGGAGGACGCCCGGCGCGGTCGGGAACACGTAGAGGCCGAGGCTGCGCACCAGCCGCAACCACAGCGGCAGCGCGAGGACCGTGGCGGCCAGGCTCGTGGCGAACGTGACGCCGCCGAACACCAGGGCCTTGACCGCGAGGACCCGGCCCCGACGCGTGCCGGCGCTCAGGGTGCTGCGGATCAGCCCGTATCGGTACTCGGTCGTGATCATGAGGGTGGCCACGACGACGACCACGATCAGCGCCGGGAACGTCCCGACGAGCAGGTCGCCGGCGGCGACTCCGACGGGGAGGTCGCCGCGGGTGGCCGGGGCGAGGTCGCCGGCGCCGGTCACGGTGAATCCGTCGCCGGTCGAGGTGAACCCGCCGGAGCCGCCCCGCGGATAGCCGGAGAAGGTGGCGGTGCGGGCTCCTTCCTGATCGCCGGTCCAGGTGCCGGCGGGCCAGCCACCCGCCAGTTCCGGGAGGCCGAACCCGGCGGTTGCCATGTCGGGGGCCGTGCCGGGACCGTGCGCCCGCTGTGGGCAGGCCACGAACAGGCCGGCCTGGACCGTGTTGGTGAGACCGGGCAACCGAACGGTGCCGAGCCGGCTCCAGGTCGTACCGTCTGTCGACGCTTCGCCGGTGATCGTGTCACCGGAGCGGGTCAGCCGGAGCCGGCGCACCGCGGCGGGGGACACGGCCCCGGGCAGCCCGGCGCGGTCGTGGAGGTAGTCGTGCTGCATCCGCACCCCGTGCCCACCGGTGACCATGATCGCGGCGTAGCGGGAGCCGGACTCCGGTCCCGCGGTGATGATCAGTCCGGCTTTCGCCCACGGCGCGGCCGCGCCGCTGTCTCCGGCGCCCGGGGACGTCAGTGAGGTGACCGTGACGGTGATCCGGCCGTCTCCGGACAGGGGGCGGTGCACGAAGTAGAACGCGTCGACGACCGGTCCGCCGTCCGGCCCGATCGGGACCGGCGACTTCTGTTCGGGCGCCCCGCCGCTCAACCCGGTGAGGGGGAACAGCGCGATCATCAGGGCCGCGACCGCGCTGCCGAGCACCCAGCCGGGTACCGACCGGAACTTGGTCCATTCCGCGCGCACCAGGCGCAGCATCGGCGGCCGGCTCACGACGCCGCTCCGGTCGCGGCGGCGCGGTATTCGACCGCCTCGCGGGTCAAGTCGAGGTACACCTCTTCCAGGGTGGCCCGGTGTGGTGCGAGTTCGGAGAACGGCGTCCCGGCGGCGGTGAGCACCGCGGCGACCTGCTCGGCGGCAAGCCCCCGCACGGCAAGTACGTCCGTGTCCGCGTGGGTCACCTGTGCGCCCGCGGTGGACAGTGCCGCGGCGGCCGGCCGCGGCGTGCTGGTACGCACCCGCACCCGGTCTCCGGAGGCGGCCGCGATCAGGTCGGTGACGCTGCTGTCGGCGATGACCCTGCCGCGGCCGACCACCACCAGGTGGTCGGCCATGCCTTGCAGCTCGCTCATCAGATGGCTGGACACCAGCACGGCCCGTCGCTGCCCGGCCAGATCACGCAGGAAGCCGCGCAGCCACACGATGCCTTCGGGGTCCATGCCGTTGAACGGCTCGTCCAGCATGATCGCCGGCGGATCGGCCAGCAACGCGGCGGCGATGCCGAGCCGTTGCCGCATGCCCAACGAGTACCCGCCGGCGGGGCGACGGCTCGCCGAGACCAGTCCCATCTGCTCGACGACCTCGTCGACGCGGCGGCGGCCCAGGCCCTGCGACTGCGCCAGCCACAGGAGGTGGTTGCGTCCGGTCCGGGCAGGGTGCAGCGCGGACGCGTCCAGCAGCGTGCCCAGGTGCCGCAGCGGGCTGCGCAGGGACCGGTAGGGCCGGCCCCCGACCAGGGCCCGCCCCGCGTCGGCGGTGTGCAGACCCAGAATGATCCGCATGGTGGTGGACTTGCCGGCGCCGTTGGGCCCGACGAAGCCGGTCACCCGCCCCGGGCCGGCCGTGAATGTCATCCCGTCCAGCGCTGTTGTCGACCTGTACCGCTTCCGCAGTCCGGCGACCTCGATCGTGGCATCAGTCATGGCACCGTTTTGTATGCCGAAGGCGGTGACAGCCCGGTACGTTCGGCTGTCACCGGGTTGTCACCCGCGGGCTGGCATCGTGGACGCCGGGCCGCGGCGGCGCCCGTACCGGACAAGGAAGTCATGATCATGAGGGTGCTGGTGGTTGAAGATCACCGGACGCTGAACGCGCTGATCACGGCCGGTCTGCGCCGCGAGGCGATGGCCGTGGACTCAGCCCTCGACGGGCACGCCGCGCTGGAACAGATGGCCGCCACCCGCTATGACGTCGTGGTCCTGGACCGCGACCTGCCCGGGGTGCACGGCGACGAGGTGTGCCGCCGGATCGTGGCCGGGGGGACGGGCACGCGCGTGCTGATGCTCACCGCGGCCGGCACCGTCCGCGACCGGGTCGAGGGCCTCGGCCTGGGCGCCGACGACTACCTGCCCAAGCCGTTCGACTTCGCCGAACTGGTGGCACGCATCCGGGCGCTGGGACGGCGCAGCACGCCGGCGCTGCCCCCGGTACTGGACAACGGCGACCTGACCCTGGACCCCAACCGCCGGGTCGCGTTGCGCGCCGGGCGACGGCTGGACCTCAGCCCGAAAGAGTTCGCGGTCCTGGAACACCTGCTCGCCGCCGCCGGCCGCGTCGTCTCCACCGAAGAACTCCTCGAACGAGTCTGGGACGACGCGACCGACCCGTTCACCACCACGGTGAAAACCACAATCGGGCGGCTACGCGCCAAGCTCGGCCGGCCGCCGGTCATCCACACCGTCCGCGAAGCCGGGTACCGGATCGGTGAACAGTGACCCGCCCACCGCCACGCCGCCGGCTGCGCACCCGGCTCGCGCTGCTGCACGCCGGGCTCGCCTTCGCCTGCAGCGTGGTGCTGCTGGCCATGGTGGACCTTCCGCTGTTCAGCGGCAGCCACACCACCCGCAAGCCGGCTTCCGGACAACCCACCGCACCGGTCACCACCAGCAACCTCCCCGAGGTGCTGCGGTACTCCGCCGTCGCACTCGTCGTCCTCGCCGCCGTCTCGGTCGCACTCGGCTGGCTGATCGCCGGACGGGCGCTGCGCCCCCTCCGCCTGATCAGCTTCTCCGCCCGCACCATGTCCGCCAACACCCTGAACAACCGCCTGCGTGTTCCGGCCGCCTACCGGGAGTTCACCGAACTCGCCGACACCCTCGACGGCTTGCTGCAACGGCTGCACGAATCGTTCACCGCGCAGCGGCAGTTCATCGCCAACGCCTCCCACGAGCTGCGCACCCCGCTGACCGTGCAGCGGACCCTGCTCCAGCTCGCCCTCGCCGACCCCGGCGCCACAGCCGACACGCTCCGATCGGCCTGCCACGAACTGATGGACCTCGGCCGGCAACAGGAACACCTGATCGACGCGCTGCTGACCCTGGCCGTCGGCTACCAGGGAATCGACCACTGGGAACGGTTCGACCTCGCCGAACTCGCCGGGAAAGTCGTGGTGGACCACCACGCGGAAGCCGAGCGCCGTGGCATCCGCATCGACACCACGCTCGCTCCGGCCACGGTGACCGGCGATCCGCGTCTGGCCGCCAGCCTGGTCAAGAACCTGGTCGGCAACGCCCTACGGCACAACGTCCCCGGCGGAACCGTCGAGATCGAGACGAGCGCCCCCGGCCGCCTCACGGTCGGCAACACCGGCGCCCCGATCCCCCCGACCGAGATCAACCGCCTGTTCCAACCGTTCCAGCGCCTCGGCACCGACCGCACCGACCACACCGACGGACACGGCCTCGGACTCGCCATCGTCGCCGCCATCGCCCACGCACACCGCGCCGCACTCACCGCACACCCACGGCCGGGCGGAGGTCTCCACATCACCGTCGACTTCCCACCCACGCAACCACCGCAGTAACCAAGCGAGGACGCCGGTCCGGCCGGAGCCACACCGCGCCCCCGTGCACTCTGGGCGGGTGCGCGAGTGCGTCGTGCATGTCACGTGCGGGAGAAGCCGACGGTCCAGCCGCGCGCGATGCGCAGCGGTCGCGGTCGGATGCGCCGGCACCCGATTCCAGCTCGTTGCTTCATGTGGTGACCTTGGCGATGAACGCGGCGAGGTTCCCAACGGTCCGCTGGATCTTCTCCTCCGGGGTGAGCGTCTCGTGGAGCCGTGCGCCCATGCCCGCGTCCTTCTTGCCCCGCACGTACAGCGGGCAGGCCAGGTCGCCGCATATGTAGGCGCCCACGGTGTTGCCCTGCTGTCCGGCCTTGCCGGCTTTCGGGGCGACCATGAGGGAGACGCCTCCGGTGTGGGTGGTCATGCACATCGAGCACATGCTGCGCCGCATCTGCCAGGAGGGGGCACTGGCACAGCGCAGAGCGAGTGCCGTCGGTTGGCCGCCGAGCTCGGTGGCGAGGTAGGCCCGGTCGGGGGCCTGAGGGTCCCGCCAGCCGAGGAAGTCCAGGTCGTCCCACGGCCGCTCGGCCGCATCGCGGGGGACGGACAGGCGCTTCGCCTCGCCCTTGGTGCAGTTCACGAACGCGCTACGGATCTCTTGCTCGGTCAGTGCTTTGATGAGTGGCAGGCTAAATTGCCTAAAAACATTAGGTAACTTCATAATGACTGTCGCTTAGTGGGAGGAAGGTTATGGTTCGAGTAGGGCTGACTCCGGAGCGCCTGACCCGGGCGGGCGCGGAACTCGCCGACGAGGTCGGCTTCGACCAGGTGACCGTTTCGGCGCTCGCCCGGCGGTTCGACGTCAAGGTCGCGAGTCTGTACTCGCACGTGAAGAGCTCGCAGGACCTCAAGACCAGGATCGCCCTGTTCGCGTTGGAGGAGCTCGCCGACCGGGTCGCCGCCGCCCTTGCCGGGCGTGCGGGCAAGGACGCCCTTGTCGCCTTCGCGGACGCCTACCGCGACTACGCCCGGGAGCACCCCGGTCGCTACGACGCCGCCCGGCTCAGGCTCGACCCCGAGACGGCGGCCGCCAGCGCCGGCGTCCGGCACGCACAGATGACGCGTGCCATCCTGCGCGGCTACGACCTGACGGAGCCGGACCAGACGCACGCGGTCCGGATGCTGGGCAGCGTCTTCCACGGCTACGTCAGCCTGGAGATGGCCGGAGGCTTCAGCCACACCGCCGTCGACTCCCAGGAGTCCTGGCTCTGGATCCTGGATTCCCTCGACGCTCTGCTGCGCAACTGGAGGACACCCTGACCAGCAGGGGACTGCACCACCGGAGGCGGTCCGCCGCGCCGCGCACCGGCGTATCCGAACAACCCGTAAACCTTGATCAACAGGCTGGGACAATGAACACCGAGCACCACTGGACCACCACACCCGTCACCAAGGACATCCTGCGCGGTTTCCTCGACCTGGAAGCGACCGCCCACGGCCTGCTCCCGCACCGGCTGCCCGCTCCGGCGCGCCGGCAGATCCCCGACGAGCAACTGGCCGTGGCGGAGGCCCAGCCGTCCGGCGTGCGGCTGGCCTTCCGTACCCGGGCCACCACCATCGAACTGGACACGCTGCCCACCAAACGCGTCTACCGAGGTTTCCCGGCCCCTGCGGACGGCATCTACGACCTGCTGGTCGACGGCCGTCTCGCGGCCCAGGCCACGGTGGCCGGCGGTAACGTCCGCACGATCACCGACATGGTCACCCAGGCCTTCGAACTGCGCGAGGGGCCTGTCGGCACCGCCCGCTTCACCGGTCTGCCGGCGCGTGACAAGGACGTGGAGATCTGGCTTCCGCACACGGAGATCACCGAGCTGATCGCCCTGCGCACCGACGCCCCCGTCGAGCCGGCACCGGACCGCGGGCGCAGGGTGTGGCTGCACCACGGCAGTTCCATCAGCCACGGTTCCAACGCCGCCCACCCGACCGCCGTCTGGCCGGCTTTGGCAGCCGCTCAGGGCGGCGTGGAGCTGGTCAACCTGGGGTTCGGCGGCAGCGCGCTGCTCGACCCGTTCACCGCCCGTGCCATGCGGGGCACCCCCGCGGATCTGATCAGCCTCAAGATCGGCATCAACGTCGTCAACACCGACGCCATGCGCCTGCGCGCCTTCACCCCCGCGGTCCACGGCTTCCTCGACACCATCCGCGAGGGGCATCCGACCACACCGCTGCTGGTCGTGTCCCCCATCCTTTGCCCGGTCCAGGAGGACACCCCCGGTCCCCTCGCGCCCGACTTCGACGGGGGAAGTCTGCGGTTCAAGGCGACGGGCGATCCGGCCGAACGCGCCGCTGGGCGCCTGACGCTCAATGTCATCCGCGACGAACTCGCCCGGATCGTCGAACAGCGGGCCGCTGACGACCCGAACCTGCACTACCTCGACGGCCGTGACCTGTACGGCGAGAGGGACTACGCCGACAACCCGCTGCCTGACGAGGTCCACCCCGACCCCGAAGGACACCGCCGCATCGGCGAGAACTTCGCGCGGTACGCGTTCGGCTCCGGCGGTCCCTTCGCCGGCAAAGCCGCTTGACCACCGCGGTGACGCAGAGCGCGACCGCCACCGGACCGTGCTGCCGGCGAAGTACACACCCGCGATGCACCTTCACACCGGCTCGCGCGTCCCGCACACGCCGCCCCGTACACGCCGTCTCGATGACGCGCCACCCCTGGCTCATCTTGCCCCGCCCCCTGCTGATGATCGCCGGCTCGGAGGCAGAGACCGCCTACTTCAGCCGGGAAGCGATCGAGAAGGCGGCCGAGCCCAAGGAACTGTTCGTCATCGACGGCGCCACCCACATCGGCCTGTACGACAAGGACGAATACGTCACCCCTGCCGTCGCCAGGTTCACCGAATTCTTCGGCAAGCACCTGGCCGGGTAACCGCCCAGCGTCCGAACCGCGCTTGCTGGAGGTCAGCCGGCCGGTGGCCGGCCCGGTGAGCACGATTGGTGAACCAGCGGGCGCGGGCGCCTCTGAAGACGCTGTGTGGGAGGCGGTAGGCCTCGTAGGCGACCTGGCGGCCGCGAAGACGCCGTTGTCGGTGCTGGATGACACCATCCGGTCATGAGTGGTGGTTCTTTCAACTGGCAGGCGTTCCTGCGACGTTGGCAGGATGAGTGGGTTCCGCGCGCGGACGAGGACGAGGACGGCGGGCAGACCGTCGTCCCCCCGGGCAGGCCCGGGGCGGACGAGGCGGCGATCGCCGCGGCCGAGGAGCGGCTTGGGCTGCGGCTGCCGCCCTCGTACCGGGAGTTCCTGGCCGTGAGCGACGGGTGGCACGTGGACGAGACGGCCGGGGTCTATCAGCTCGGCGGCGCCGCGGACATCGGCTGGTTCCAGGATCCGTACGACATGACGCCGTTGTACGAGCAGCATCTGGGCTCCAACCCGAGCAGGGAGGACGTCCTGCTGGCCGGGATGTGGCAGCGGGCGCTACGGCTGGAGACGGACTCCGACATGTCGCACGCCCTGCTCGACCCGGGCGACAGCGACCAGGACGGTGAGTGGGCGCTCTACGTCTACAAGGGCTGGAGCGGTGAACTGCCGGACCGTTACCCGTCGTTCCGCGCGTACATGGAGGCCATGTACCGCGACTTCCACGGCGACCGGGTGGCAAGACCCGACTTCGTGAACGCGACCACGCGCGCCCAGGACGCCCATGTGGAGGAGGCTCGCCTGCTGGCCCTGCGCGGACGGTACGAGGAGGCCCTGCCCCTGCTGGAGGAGGCGCAGTCCTTCGGACGGCCGCAGAGCGCCGTCCTGCTGAACCAACTCCGGCACCTGCTGGCTCCGCGAAACGTGCGCGGGTACGGCAACCTGGTGGCCGACCCGCGCTACCTGCCCGAGATCCTGCCCGTGGAGGCCATGGAGCCGGCACGCGGCGAATGGCGGCTGGGCGGGGACGACCACTGGCTCGGGATGATGTCCGCCCGCGGGGCCGCCCGGGAGACCGCCGAGGCCGTACTGAGCACGATGCGGGACGGCACCCATCGCTACGCGCCTCCCGGTCCATGGGGCCGGGCCGTCGCCGAGGCCCGGGAGTCGGCCCGCTGGGGGGCGACCGACGCCGCGTGGCGGGTGTTGCGGGACGCGCTCCCGCTGTGGGAAACGCCCGGGCCCTCGCTGATCGCCCCGATCGGCCTGCTCGCCGATCCGGTCCTGGGTCCGCTGATCACCCCGGAGCGTGGGCGGGAAATCCTCGCGACACCGCGGGCGGGGGAGAGGGGACCCGCTCCCGAGCCGTTGCCCGATCTCGACCCGCCGGGCCTCGCCTGGCTGACGGAGCCTGCGGCGAACGGGCAGCCGCTCGACGGATACCGCTGTGTCTGGGTCGAGGGGGTCGACCCCGCCCGCCTGCCCGCCCTGATCGGCGAGGAAGGCGCCGAACTGAGCGCACCCGCCGATCCGCGCACGGTGTCCTGGCGGGCGCCCAAGCCCCACGAGCGGCAGGGCGTGGAACTCTGGGAGGACCGGGCCGTGGTCGCCGTCGGCCGCACCGCCGAAGCATGGGCCTTCGCCTTCGACGGCCACTCCCACCGCCACCTGAACAATCGGTTCCTTTCCCCCGCCGCGGCCGCCTCCTCATCCGGTCGCGCGGTGGTGGTGTGGCGCGACCCGAGGCGCTCGATGCCGGGTGACCGCCCGGCCGCGTTCCACCTGTCGGTGGCCGAACAGGGTGAGGAGCTGTACGCGTTCACCGTGCGCGGTACGGAGATCCAGCGCTCCGGCACGATACCCGAGGCCCTGGACCCCGCACGGCTGTTCCATCCGGAGGGCACCGAGCTGGACGGCGAACTGAGTGTGTTGCAAGCCCTGCACACCGAACTCGGCCTCTCGCTGCCCCGCTTCGCGTTGACCCAGGGCAGGCTTTGCACTTTCACCACCCGCTCCTGGACCCGGGCGCCACGCGCGGGCGAAGGGTTCGCCTACGCCTACGTCGGCTTCGCACGGCCTCAGCTGTGAACTCGGGCGGGCCCGCACCCTGGCGGAAGGCGGGCCCGCCGATCGCGGAGCCCTCTCCACGACCGTGAGGTGGGCCTCCGAGCCGGCCTACAGCGCGGGTTGCGACCGACTGACCGGCGCCGCCGCCGGGAACTTCGTCAACGTGTCGCCCTCGCGCATCAGCTGGAGAACGGCTGGCTCGGGCAGATCGAGGCCTCGATGTGGGCGAGTTGGGCGGCGAGGATCTCGTCGAACGCGGCGCGGCGGTCCGCCCCGAGGGGGCGGACGTCACGGGCGAAGTGAGCCAGGGCGGGGAAGCGTTCGGGGTCGGCACCCAGTACCGCAACGCGGAACAGCTCCATGCCCTGTTCGTGCTCCTTGGGGGTGATGGTGCTGACCCCGGCCTCGGAGGCGATCAACGCGGCGATGAGGACCGCGATCCGGTGGTAGCGCGCCGGGATCTCCTCGTCGGGCAGTCCCGACGCTCGCAGGGCTTGCAGCACCTCTTCCATGACCAGCCGGGAACCGGTGCCGCCTGACGCATAGCGTCCCCAGGCCGCGGCGAGCTGCGGCTGCTGACCGAAGGCCTCTCTCACGCGCAGGGCCAGGGCGGTGATGCGCTGCTTCCACTCGCCCTCGGGACGGTAGCCGTCCATGGCGGCCACGAGGATCCGGTCGGCGACCGCCCGCAGCAGTTCTGTCTTGCTGCGGAAATGCCGGTAGAGGCTGGAGGAGTCGGTCCCGAGGGCCGCGGCAAGCTTGCGCACGCTGAACGACTCGGCGTCGCTCGTGCGCAGCAGCTCCGCCGCCGCATCCAGGATCTCCTCGGTCGACCATCGCCTTCGGTCCGCCATCCCACTCCTCTCGCCGGTTCTCAGCCTAACTTATGCACTTGGTGTTGCACGCACCGCGTGCATAATGAGGGCATGGGTGTGCCGAGAGTCCCGGCAGCAGGCGGACCGGCGTGCCACTCGTGCCCTGTTGTCCGGGTCAGGCGACCGACGTGGAGCTCACCCCGGGGACTACGAAAGGACGCATGCTGTGAGGAACCCACTGGATCCCGCGAAGCTGAACGCCGCCATCGAAGACGTCCACCGCGCCGGGATGCCGGGCCTGTTCGCCGAGGTGCGTGACGGCGACCAGGTCTGGCGCGGCGCCGCCGGAGTCGCCGATGTCGCCACCGGCCGCCCGGTCACCGCCGACATGCGCCACCGAGTCGGCAGCATCACCAAGACCTTCACCGCCGCTGCGGTTCTCCAGCAGGTCGAGAGCGGTCGGATCGGTCTCGACACGCCGATCGGCCGGTACCTTCCGAGGCTGGTTCCCGGAGAACGGGGTGACGCGATCACGGTCCGGATGTTGATCAACCACACCAGCGGCCTCGCCGAGTACCTCCCCTGTGCCTACCGCTCGCTCAAGGCGTTCCCCGCCCTCGCGGACACCGGGCCCCAGAGCCTGGACGACAACCGGCTCACGCGGTTTCACCCCACCGAACTGATCGAGATGGGGGTCACCGCGCCTGCCGTCGGCGCCCCGGGCGGCACTCCGGGGGTGTACTCCAACACCAACTACCTGCTCCTCGGCGAACTCCTGGAACAGGTGACCGGCACTACGGCCGAGCGATACATCACCCGGAACGTCATCGAGCGCGCCGGGCTCCGGAACACCGAACTCCCCACCGGGCCGTACGTCAGCGGGCCGCACTCGCAGATCTACGAGGCATGGTTCGGCATGATCGACCCGCCGCGCGATTACAGCGTCTACGACATGTCATGGGTGGGGCCGGCGGCCTCGCTGATATCGACCGTCGCGGACCTCAACCTCTTCTTCGACATGCTGCTGACGGGCGAGATCGTCAGCCCGTCGTCGCTGGCGCAGATGCAACGCACCGTCCCGGTCGTCTCCCAAGAGGGAAAGACGATCGACTACGGCCTCGGCCTGCATCCCATGGAGGCTCCCGGCCAGGGCACCTTCTGGGGCCACGGCGGCACGGTCTGGGGCGCTGGAGCGCTGGCCATGACCCGCGCCGACGGCAAGCGGCAGATGGCCGTCGCCGTGAACCTCCAGAGGTGGAACAGGCTCGACTCCTCCGGCAAGCCGCAGCCCCATCCCATCGACGAGGCGCTTGCGGCTCTCTACCGCGTGGCGATGTACGGCTGACAGGTCGCCCGCGCGGCCGACGACCGTTCCTCGAGGGCTCAGGTCTCGTCCGGCTGGCACCGCGGGCACCACACCGTGCTGCGTCCTGCCAGACGGGAGCGGCGCAGGTGGGTTCCGCAGCGGGGGCAGATCGGGTCGTGGTCGTCACGGTGGCCGGTGAGCCACGAGTCGCGCGGTGGGACGCAGCCGGCGGTGACCGCGGAGCGCAGCGTGCGTCGCATGTGGGTGTACAGGCGTCGGCGTTCGGCCTCCGTCAGAACGTCGGCCCGGGTGCTGGGACGCAGTCCGGCGCGCCACAGGATCTCGTCGGCGAGCAGGTTGCCGAGACCGGCCAGGACGGACTGGTCGGTCAGCACGGTTTTGATGTGACCACGATGAGAGGAGAGTGCGCCCTCGAAGTCCTCGCGGTCCACTGTCAGAGCGTCGGGACCCTGACGGTCCAGCAGCCGGGCAACGGCGGGGTCGTCGTCGGCCAGCCAGAGGCCCTGGAGTTTGCGCTGGTCGCGGAAGCGGAGCTGGTGGTCGCCGCTCAGGGTGAACAGGACGCGGTCGTGGGCCTCGACCGCGTCGTCGGGGCGGGCGCACAGCAGTCGGCCGGTCATGCCGAAGTGCAGCAGGAGGGTGGGTCCGTCGGTGTGGGCGAGCAGCCACTTGCCGTGCCGCTCCGGCCCGGTGAATCGCCGGCCCTCCAGTGCCTCGCGCAGCCGCCGTACGCTCACCCCGTGCAGGACACCCTTGTCTCGCACCTCGACGCTCCGGATGCGCCTGCCCTTCGCGCAGGAGACGAGCACCTTGCGGAAACCCTCGACGTCCGGCAGTTCAGGCACGGCGGAGGTCCCCACGTCGGCTGACGGCGCTCGGTGAGTGATGGGGGAAAGCCCTCGGGGCCGCAGCGGGTCCTGCGGGAGACGTTCGCTGCTGCCTCGGGCCCACGGCGGCCTCCTCGATGCGCGGCGCCGATGTCGAAGGCGGGCACGAGGCGTCTCGCGGCGGGCTCGCGGCGGACTGCGGGCACACACCTTGCTGCTGCCGAAAGCCGTCCGGGCGAGTGCGCGCGTTGCCGTTCGGGCCTCTCGCAGACCACAGTGAGAGGAGCCGGGCGCGCTGCGTGCGCCACAGGAGGCCGGTCAGATACGCCCCGGCCGCGGCCGCCCGAGTGTTCCTGCGTACAGGTCCCATGTTCGTGTCCCAACAAGTCTGATGTCTCCTGCCTACAGACTTCCCCCGCGCCGTTCACCCGGGCGGGTACCTCCGCCGGATGGCCCCCGACGATCGAGAGCGCGGCCCTTCTGACTTCGCCCGTGTTTCTTGCGACGCGGGGTCCGGGCCGACCCTCCTGTGCATCCGACCCAGCAGTTCGATCTCTGACGAGAGTCTTGACACGCGGATCCAGGCAACACACCATTAACAACACCCCAAGATTTAAAGCGCTCTAAATGCGGAGTGATGCTGTAACGACAACAAGCCGGCCGGCGGTCCAGCGAGACCGACCCCGCAGCGAACATCTCGCCGCTCTTCGATGAGACGGTGCAGCGCGGACCGCGCCGCACCGCAACAGCGGCCCCTCGACCGCGACCCGGAGGGGCCCGAGCGGGGGCAGAGCATCCACCGAGATTGCCGTAGCGAGATGCGGAAGCGCCTGGTCCGGAGCCGCTGGCCGCCTTCAGACGACCACAATCCCTCGGTAGTGAGGAGTCGGCACGAGAAGCCGCCGCGGCACCGTGATCCGGCGGATCCTGAAGGGCAGAGCGGCACCGGGGTCCTCCTCCCGAGACCGTCGCGCGGCGTCGTGTCCAACCGGCCCTCACGGACAGATATGGAGTCCCTATGCCCCACGGCCCGTCAACCAGTTCGAAGAACGGCGTCACACTGCCGCCGCTACGACCCGGGCCGCACCAAAGACGCATGGACACGGTGGCCGTGGTCGCCACCTTCGGCGGCCTTCTCTTCGGTTACGACACGGGTGTCCTCAACGGCGCCCTGGAGCCGATGCAGAAGGATCTCGGACTCACCAGCGTCACCGAGGGCCTGGTCGTCAGCGTCCTGCTCATCGGCGCCGCCATCGGTTCCCTCGTGATCGGGCGCATGAGCGACACCCTGGGCCGGAAGAAGACCCTGACCGTCCTCGCCGTCATCTTCCTGGCCGGCACGCTCGGCACCGTCTTCGCCCCGAACCTCGCTGCCATCCTGCCGGCACGGTTCGTCCTTGGTCTCGCCGTCGGCGGTGCATCCGTCGCAGTCCCGGTGTACCTCTCCGAGCTGGCGCCCACCGAGCGACGGGGAACGCTGGGCGGTCGCAACGAACTCGCCATCGTCGTCGGCCAGATGCTGGCCTTCGTCTTCAACGCCGTGATCGCCAACATCTGGGGGGATCACGACGGCGTGTGGCGGTACATGCTGGCCGTCTGCGCCCTGCCGGCTGTCGCTCTCTTCATGGGCATGCTGCGGATGCCGGAGACTCCGCGCTGGCTGGTCTCGAAAGGCCGCTACGACGAGGCGCTGGCCGTGCTGATGCAGGTACGCACGGAGGACCGCGCCCGCGCGGAGATGGCGGAGGTCGAGCATCTTGCCGAGGAAGAGGAGGAGTCGCAGACCGGAGGCATCCGTGACCTCGCCATCCCGTGGGTGCGCCGTCTCATGCTCGCCGCAGTTGTCATCGCCGTCGCGCAGCAGTTCACTGGGATCAACTCGGTGATGTACTACGGCACGCAGCTGCTCCAGATCGCCGGTTTCAGTCAGAACGCGGCGCCGATCGCCAACATCTCCTTGGGTGTCATGGCGGTGATCGGTGGATCGATCTGCCTGTTCGTGCTGATCGACCGCATCCCGCGCCGCAAGATCATCGTGATGGGTTTGATCGGGACCACGATCTGCCACGGCCTGATCGTGCTCTCCTCGGCTCTCCTGCCGGACGGCAAGTTCCGGGCCTTCACGATCCTCGGCTTCGTCGCGCTGCTCGTCCTGGTCATCCAGACCACCCTGAACGTCCCCGTCTGGGTCTGCCTCTCCGAGCTGTTCCCGCTGCGGATGCGTGGCTTCGGAATGGGAGTCAGCGTGCTCGTTCTGTGGGTGGCGAACGCCCTGGTGGCGCAGTCCTTTCCGACGCTGGTCTCCATCGGCGGCATCACCGGCACCTACGGCACGTTCTTCGTGCTCGGCGCCATCTTCTCCTTCCTCGCATGGAAGACGCTGCCGAACACCAGCGGACGCTCGCTGGAGGAACTTGAGGAGGCGTTCATGCAAGGCGACTTCCGCTGAGCAGTTCCGGCGGAACGGCTGGCGTCACCACCGACCGGTCGGCACGGGTTCGTCTCAGGCACACCGTCTGCTGCGATCCCGTGCCGCCACTCGCAGGTGAACCAGCGAGCCCACGGATCCAAGTCCCCGGACCAGACGCAGGAGACTCATGACCATCATCGTGGCAGTCCCCGACAGCATCGAAGGCACTCGTGCACTGTCGGCCGCCGTCGCCGAAGCCCGGCAGCTCGGTACGGATCTGGTCGTCTGCAATCTCGGCCTTCGGCCGCTCGACCCGGCCTCCGTCGACGCCGGTGTCGAACTCACCGTTGTCGAACGCAAGGGCAAAGACGATCGCGACCCCGTCGACGCCGTTCTCAACGAGATCACCAACCGCGGCGCCACCAGACTCGTCATCGGAATCAAGCGTCGCACCCCCGTCGGCAAGGCGATTCTCGGCAGCGTCAGCCAGCGGCTTCTGCTCCAGAGCCCCGTCCCCGTTCTCGCCGTCAAAGTCGACGACTGAACCTCGCTCGCGCCTACCTCGTCGCGATCATGCCCCGGCGCCGAAGGCAGCGCCCGCAGCCGGGTCGCATAGGCGGCGGGCACCGGCAGCTCGTCACGAAACGCGGCACTGCCGGTGCCGAACAGGTCTCCGGCGGGGCCGACCAGGACTCCGGCAAAGGTGAACGCCTGGCGCCATGCTCACGAGTACGAAGCGGCGCCGGCGCAGGTCCTTGCCCACACTTGCGCCCCCGGTCGGTAACGCGCGCCGGCACCCGTATGGGCGAGGGGGCCGCCGTCCAAGTCGGCAGGGGTCGATGGCTACGGGTCCGTCCTGGACGTCCCGCACCGTTACCTACACTTGCCGGGTGAACAACTACACGTGCACTCACTGCGGCACCGTCGGTCTGGTGGAAGGTTTCATCGAGGACGCCGGCGAGCACTCGCGCGGGTACGCGCGCTGGATCGAGGGCGCGTTGGAGCGAGGGCTTTTCGGGGGTGCCAAGCGGATGGGTCGCCCCCGTCGGCAGATAGAGGCGTTCCGCTGCCCCAAGTGCGGGCACCTTGAGCTGTTCGCCACCGGCGAGGTGTAGTCGGCCCTCGTAGTCCCGGGCGCCCCGAAAGAGCGGTCGCGCCTCGCGCGCAGGGGCTCTCCGGGCTTCGGCTCCGCGCCCCCGTACGACGCCCAGGCACTGCGGGGCATCCACGTCCGGCTGGAACGCCGTGGTCTGTTGCCCGCCGAGCATCTCGCCTACGGCGGCTATACCTCCCTGGCCCATCTGGAGCGCGCTCCGGAGCGGAGGGAACCGTCAAGGAGTTCGCTCATGGGCCGTCGTCAGCGGCTGACAAGAGCCCGGACAGTGTCAAGCCGGCCGGCTGTTCCCAATCCGTTTGCATGGTCGCCTCCTCGCGTGTCCGCAGGTCCCCATGGAGACGGGCGAACACCGCGCACACCAGCGGCATGACCACAGGAGGCAGCAGAAGAAGGGCCACGGCGGTCGGTAGGATCTTCACCAGCACGCCGGTGATCCACACGTTGCCATCGCTGAGCCACAGCATGCCGAGCCCGGCGAAGTGTGCCAGGGGAGCCGCCGCGTACCGGGCCAGTCCAAGGACGAGCAGGGCGCCGACAGTGACCAGCGTGCCGACGCCGAGCGTGCGCCACCGTGCGCGGTGGGTCAGCACCCAGGAGCGGTACAGCGCCACGAACGAGGAACGGGGGGTGGCGGGAAAGCGCTGGCGGGTGGCCAGCGGTCCGCCGTCTCCCCTGGCGTGGGAGTCACCGACGGCGTACGCGGTGTGCAGGACGGGGACGACGAGGCGAGCCAGGACGAACAGCAGCAGCGACACCACGGCACCGACCCGTACCAACGGGGGCATGCCGCCGTCGGCGTAGGCCACATAGGAGTCCTCATTGGCGATGTTGGAGTCTGGTTACCGTCGTGGACCCCTGCAAGCCATGTCGGGTTGAAGTCGGCCACGACAACCGCTCACGTTGTCGAGAGGATGGGGCCTCGGGTGGTGACGTTCGGCAGTTGGCTCATCTCCGCGAAGGCTCGCTGATCGTGGGCCGGTACCACGATCAGGTCGGGGATGCGCTGCATGATCGAGGCCATGCGGAGGATGTTCTGGCGGTTGCCCTCTGCGTCGAAGTCGCCCAGGCGCCTGATGGGGAAGGGCCTCTCCAGACGTCGCGTGAGTCCCTCGCGCTGCCACACGAGGTCTCCGACGAGGGCGTAGCGCACCTGATGGGGCAGGGTGACGAAGATGACGATGCTGCCCGGTGTGTGTCCGGGGGCGGGGACGCAGACGATCGAGCCGTCACCGTAGACGTCGTGGTGCCGGGGGAAGCCGAGATAGGGGCCGCCTTCGAAGGTGAACTCCTGCCACTTGAAAGGCGTTTCGCGGAAGTATCCGCGGAAGTTGCCGAAGATCTCAGGGTTGTAGAACGCGGCCCGGTCACGCCGCGACACGAGGACCGGCAGGTCGGGGAAGTCGGGGATACCGCTCATATGGTCCCAGTGCGCGTGGGTCAGCAGGATCCCGGACAGCCGACTGAAGTCGTAGTCGGCTGCCTCCAGTTGTTCGACGGCGGGTTTCCAGACCTCGTACTTGGTGATCTTCTGGAACAGGCGTGGCATGGTGGCGAACTGCTTGGCGATGTCGCGCCCGAAGCCGGAGTCGACCAGGAGATCGCCCTGCGGATGTTTGATCAGCGCGGCGCCGATGTAGAAGTCACGCTTGTCGAAGAAGGAACCGCCGGCGTAAGCGTAGGCGGCCACCCTGTTGTTGACGCCGGTCGGCACGGCGACCAAGTCCATCTCCGCCGGCGGGTCGGCGTGCGGGATGGGGACCGACGGGGGCAGCGGGGCGGGCTGGGGGAGCCCGGATGAGGTGAGCTTGCGGGCGAGGCGTTGCGCGGGCACTGCCGCGGCCACAGCCAGAAGTGGCCACTTCTTCATGATCCCTGCTCCTGGGTCTTCAAGAACGGATTACTGCTTCAGACCGACGGCGTTCGACGGCACGTCAAAGGCGGCCAGAGTCATCGAGACGCTGGTGAACCAGCCCATCAGCACGGTCACGTCGACGATGCCCTCTTCCCGGATCGTCTCCTTGGCCCGGCGGTACAGGCTGACGGGGACCACCCGCGGCTGCACCAGGGCTGACGCGAGCTCGTACACGATCTGCTGCCGGGGGTCTTCGAAAGAGGTCGGAAGGCCGGCGATCAGGGCTTCGACCTTCTTCGGGTCCAGCCCTCCCAGTGCCACACCGATCTTCTCGTGCTCGTAGTTGGCGTAGGCGGCGAGCCAACGTCCGGTGACAATGTTCGTGACGATCTCGATTTCCGCCTTCGACAGCGACGAGTCCGTCTGGAAGTAGGCTCCGGTCGGCGCAATCGCCTTCAACAGCTTGGGATTGGCCAGCCAGATCTTGTGCGGCCCGGGCACCAGGCCGCGCAACTGACGCGTGTACTCGTAGGCGCTGCGCATGTCCGGCGACATCTCTTCGACCGGCGTCTCGACGTACCGGCCGAACGTCCCGAAGTCCGCGGGATCCTCGAACACGACGGTTTCCTCCTCCTTGTCGGCTCTTGCGGGCCCCGTTGTTCCCGTACCGCGAGCAGCTCAGAGCGCGTTCCCGGTCTCCGCGTCGGTGCTGCCCGCAGGCACGTCGTAGGCATTGAGTACTGTGGCGAGCGCCAGGTAATGGACGGTCACGAACACGATGGTGTCGAGGGTCTGCTGTCCCAGCGTCTCGACGACGGCGTCGTACAGCGGCCCCGGTAGGGGGCCTCCCTCGGTCAGTGCCGTCGCGACGTCCGCGGCAAGCCTCTCCTCCTCGGTGAGGTCGGACGGGCGACCGCCCGCGCTCAGCGTGGCCACCTGGTCCGGCCGCAGCCCGGCCCGCGCAGCCAGCCTGGCGTGGGCGTACATCTCGTATGCCGCCTTGAAGCGCGCCCCGATCGTCAGCACGACGACGTGCCGCGCGCGTTCGGACAGACCGGGCAACTGCTGGGCGTGGTCGATGAAACGGGCGAGGGGTTCGGCCAGCTCCGGGAAGTGGAGCATCACCCCCCAGGGTCCGACGAAGGCCCCGTCGGCGTTGCGTACCTCGAATCCGGTGTACTCGTCGGCCTTCACCATCGCCTCGAAGGCGTCGTAGAGGGGCCGCTGCCTGGGAGTCAATTCGTCCGGGCGGAGCAACGGTAGGCGCATGTCGACCTCCTTTGGTGCGTGAGGGTTCATGCCCGCGAACGATGGTTCGCTTTTCTTTGGCCAGAGTACCCATCGCCCAGAGGCCCATACAAGACGAACGTCCGTTTTTTTAATGACTACCATCAGTGACGTTGTGGGCGTGAAGTGTAGTCACAGCTGCGTGAACGCTTCCCTGTGTGCGATGCCCGGCGCTACGCCGGCCACAATGCCCTGACCGCTCCGGGTACCCCCTCGACGGCCTGCGGCCCGAACAGCGCGAGCTGAAGAAGGAAGCCGGGCAGGACCGCGACGAACACCCTGGCCAGCGCCTCTGCCGACGCCTCGACCGGCAGTGCGCCGCGTTTCTGCTGCTCGGCGACGACGCGGGCGAGGTCGTCGCACAGCTCGGCGTTGGCGGTGGCGAGGCGGTCGGCGAGGCCAGGGTTGCGCAGAGCCTCCGACCACACCATGAGCGCCACGGTCGCGAGTTGGTGCTCGTCCTGTTCACCCTGAGCGGCCGTCAGGAGACCGGCCAAGGTCTCGCCGAGTCCGCTCGGGTCACCACTGTCGGTCGCGTCGCGCAGTACGGCGACGATGTTCTCCAGGTTGCGCGTGGCGATCGCCACGATCATGTCGTTCTTGCTGGGGAAGTAACGGTAGACCGCACCGGCGGACAGTCCTGCCTCCGTGAGGATGTCCTGCATCGACGTGCGGTGGAAGCCCTCACGGACGAAACAGCGCTGCGCGGCGTCCAGGATCTGTGTGCGCCGGTTCTCCTTGTACTGCTCGCTGACTCTGGGCACTGCCGCTCCTTGGTCCGTTCCCGTCCCGTCGCGGCCGGTCGATGCCGCAGCTCATCGACGTGACGGCCGACGACGGACCGGTCCAAGTTTATCAGCAAAACGAACATTCCCCTTCTATAGGTGCTGGTCCGAGGCGTGGACGTCACGTTCGAGTCGGGGGTCGAACGTGGTGACCGTGGCGACCCGTTCCCCACCCTGGGCTGGTCGACATCGATGAGTCACACACCTCGTCCACGACGTCGCCGCCGAGGGCGTGCTTGAACGCGACGTGCTCGTACCCCAGGCTCGCGTTGTTCAGGACGATGGGCACGGCAGGGAGGTGCAGCCGCCTCGCGGTCTCCGGTCTCCGACGTTGTAGCCGAAGCCGCTGTCCCCGACGAGCGCGAAGCCCGCTGTCTTTCGTCCGCCGCGAGTTGTGCCACGAGTACCGGCGGGGAAGGTCCGGCCGAGCGTGCCGGCGGAGCGCAGGAAAGTTCGGCCGGGCGTACGTACGGGAAACAGTGCCCCGCCCCAGGCCCCCATGAATCCGGTGTCGGCGACCGAGGCGTCGCGGTCGCCGACGAGTTCGCGCAGGACAGCGGCGATGGCTTCGGGCCGCGCGTGCTCCGCAGCGGGGCGGAAGGCGACGGGATCGAGCAGGACGGTGCAGTCCGCGCGCTGGGGTGGTGCCCCCCGGTGTCATGGTGGGGTGCCGGGAGAAGAGGTCTCCCGGACCCGACGGGGTTTCCTGGGCGTCAGTGCATGAGCAGGAGCCGCGTGTTGGGTGCGAGTTTGCGGTTCACGCTGGTGCTCTGCACGAAGATCGTGAAGTCGTCGTTGTGGTCCGGCTTGACGCGGGCTTCCGCGTCCGGCAGGCCGAGTAGTGCTCGGGCTTCGGGCCCCGTGTACACCCGGTCCGTCTTCTTCTCCAGCACCGCGATCTGCTTCCGCGCCTGTATCTTCTCCGACTTGCTCAGCTGGTAGAACGCGCCACCGGTACGGTAGGTGTGCCCGCATTCGATGACCCAGTCCCGGATCGCCGCGTCACGGGTCACCGGGATCAGCTCGTACTGTGCCGGATCCACCGGGGTGAGGCCGGCCGCCTTGATGGTGTCCTTGTTCACCGCCTCAGCGCCCGTGGAGAACACCGCCCGCGATCCCCGGATGCCCTGGGAGCGACCCACCATGAACTTCTCGGTGGCCTGCCGGATGACCTGCCCGGCCTCCTCCAGACCCTGTGTGCTCGTGGCGTCCCAGATGGCGATGTTGTCCTTCGGGAAACCGCAATGCATGGCCTCGCGCTTGCCCATCTGGTCCGGCACGAGGACGGCCAGCGTCCAGTTGTCCTGCTGTGTCGCGGTCATCTCGGCCACGGCCGCGACGAGTTCACGCGGATCGCCGGCAGGAGCGTCCGGGCAGCGATGGCTTGCGTTCTCCTGCCCGTCGGTGAGCACGAACGTCAGGAAGCTGTGGTCGCCGTACAGTTGAGCTGTCTGCGCCAGCTCGCGCTGAGACTTCAGCGCGGCCGCCAGCAGAGCTGTCATTCCACCGACCCGGTACAGCTGCTTCAGTGACGGCATCCGCAGCACGTCCTTGTCGTAGATGACGCACTCCACCTGGTCTGCGAAGACGTACACCGTGACGCGGGTTTCCTGGTCCAGTTCCCTCGACCGGCGGGCGAGGTAGGCAATCTGCTGGTCGGCGACCTCGACGACCTTGCGGCTCAGGTGCGACATGGACGAACTGGCATCCAGCACAAGAGCAACGTGATTGATGTAGTTCTGGCTTCCGGACATGACGACGGCTCCCCCTCTTTCCGACTCGATGCTCCTACCGTCTCACGCACCACTGACAATCGATCTTGGCTCCCGCTGTCCATGGTGTGACCCACCAGAGCAGCAGCCCGGCGACGGCGGTGACGACTGTCCTGGCGGGACGAGGAGACCGGTCGTGGTTCCTCCCGGCAGGACGAGGGCTCGGCAGCAACGTCCTCCCGCCGGTCGCATTGCCGGGTACTTGGACCCGATCATGGAGGTCCGCTTCCCGCTGGTCTCCGCCCCGCCCGCACCCTGGTCGAGAAACCCGCCGCGCTCAGCTGGGAGCAGGCCGCGGGGGCGCCGCTCGCGGGGCTCACCACCTACCAGAGCATCGATCGGGTCGGCCTCGGCAAGGTTGCGTCCACGCCGTCGGGCGCCCCTCGACTTCGTCGGCGACGGCGCGGTCGTGGCTGTGGCGGCATCCCAGCGGGATCCTGGCCGGCGAGGGCGGGACATGGTGGATGCCTCCCTGGGCGCCTGCTCCTCGCCTGTAAGAGCGATCGTGGCGAGCATGCGTTGGCGTGCTTGAGCCCGTAGCGTGCAGCCGGTCAGGTCGGCAGCGTCGATGTCGTTCCAGAAACGGTGAACGACGATCTGTGCAGCCTCTTGAGCAGGGCGGTGAGGTTGGCACGTATCTGTGTGAGGTCGCTCCGCGCGTGGAGGAGATCGTCAGGGGAGTCGTACACCACGACGGGATAGCGGTTCGACTCCTGCCGACGGGTGCCCGATGTGCCGGGCCGTCGGCGCACGGCACGGCCGCCAGTAATCAGGTTCGATTTGTCGCTGTTCAGTGAGAGAAAGACCCTTGGAGAAGTCCTTGCCGGGCTGCGGCCCGGCCGATGGAGGGAGATGCCCATGGCCCCGGACGAGATCGCGAAGAGCGCGTTCGCCCACTGGCTGCTGGACCAGGCCCGCCTGGTCGGCTACGACACCGACGCCGGTGAGACGCACGCGTCAATCCTGGTGATCACCGCGGTGGCCTTGTCCAATGGCCTCGGCACGAAGGCGACTGAGGGTCTCGCTGACATGCTTGGCGTGACGCGGGAGGAGGTCACCGCCGCGTACGTCGACGAGATGCGGCAGACCGTCCTGGTCGGACTTCTGGACCACCCCGACCTGGCCGGACTGGACGCGCGGCTCGATGAGATCGCACGCACGGGCTGAGGCTGCCGGGCCCACCGATGCCCGGGACGACACCCCTGCTGACCCCACATGGCCCCCACCCACCCGGGCTGTGCTGGGACGAATCCCGGCGCGGTCATCACCGTCTTGGCAGTGCTGGGCGGGCTGGTCCTGGGAGTCAGGGCAGAGCAATGAGCCGAGAGGGACGAGAGTCAAGCGGCGGAGGCGAGGCAGAAGGGTCGTGATGAACGGAAATCCGCACGCGGTGGGACGCGGTCTCAGGAGGGTCGACTGGGGGAGTCCTTGCGGTAGTCAGTTGTGGTGAGGAGGCTTTGCCGAGTGCGGAACCGCGTCCTGGACCGCCTCGCTCAGCGTCGGATGGGCGTGGACGTTCCCGGCGAGTCCGGTCACCGTGAGATCCCACTTCTGAGTCGGCGTCAGCTCAGGCAGCAGCTCGGTCACGTCCGGGCCAATCAGGTGAGCGCCGAGCAGTTCGCCGTACCGGGCGTCGCTCACCAGCTTCACGAACCCGACCGTGTCCCCGAAGCCGTGTGCCTTGGCGTTGGCCGTGAAGGGGAACTTCGCCACGCGGACGGATAGAGCGGCATCCGAGAAGCTACTCGGACAGGGCCTGGCAGGCGGCGCAGGGCCATGAGCCGGTTCGTCGCAGCTACCAAGGAGAATCGGCAAGCCCGTCCCATGGCTGGTGTGATCACGGCGTCGGAGTCGTCCTGGGCAAGACGGAGACGGTCTGCGAAGTGGCCGCGGTCCAGGCTCGCCTGTCGCCTGTCGCCTGTCGCCTGTCGGTCAGGGCGGAGGGCTGATGCAGGAGCTGAGGATGGGAATACGCCATGTCGTGCCGGGGCCCCAAGGCGGATACTCGACCCGGATCAGTGCCTCTACTCGATGCTGGTGCGACCTGGCAGGAGGGCCCCCACGGCGCGCTCCACCTCCGCGATGCGGTCGGCGAGCCCGTCCGTGTCGGTTTCGGGCCGGTTGCGCAGCAGCAGCTCGATCTGGGCCAGCCGCTCGGTCATCTCCGTGAGCCGGTCCGCGTCTCCCGCCACGTCACGCATCGCCAACTGGCGGTTTTTGCGGTGCAGATCGAGAAAGACGTTGACTTTGGTGCGCAGTACCCACGGATCGATGGGCTTGGTGATGAAGTCGGCGGCGCCGATCGCGTATCCCCGGTAGGCGTAGTCTGTACCGGCGTCGTTTCCGGTCACCAGAATGATGGGCACATCCTTGGTCTGGTCGAGGCGCTTGATGTTGGCGGCGGTCTCGAAGCCGTCCATGCCGGGCATCCGAACGTCCAGGAGGACGACCGCGAACTCCCGGCGCAGCATCGCCTTCAGCGCGTGTTCCCCTGAGCGCGCGCGGACCAGGTGTTGGTGCAGCGGGCCGAGTATGGCCTCGAACGCGATGAGGTTCTCCTCCATGTCGTCGACGACGAGGATGCTGCACTGGTCGGCCGCGTTTGTGCTCATGACGAGTTCCCCGGCGGCTCGTCGGCACCGTTGTCGTGCGCGCCCGAAGGTTCATTGGAGGCGCCGGGGCCCTGCGCCGGGGCCGGGGAGTCATTCTGCGGGTCGAGCAGATCGCAGATGACCGACAGCAGGCGGTCGACGTTCACAGGCTTGGGCACGTACCCGTTGGCGCCGCTGTCGATCGCCTTGTCGCGGTCTCCCGGCATTGCCTTGGCGGTGAGCGCGATGATCGGCAGGTGAGCGAGACGAGAGGCGCCCCGTATGGCGCGGATGGTCTCGTATCCATCCATCTCGGGCATCATGATGTCCATGAGGATCAGGGACACGTCTGGGCACCGCTCCAGGACCTCCAGACCCTCCCGGCCGTTCTCCGCATACTTCACCGTGATGCCGACACGCCCCAGTACATGAGTGAGGGCGAAGACATTGCGGATGTCGTCGTCGACGATGAGGATGCGACGGCCTGCCAGGACACGACCGGGGCGCCCGCTGAGCCATTCCTTGAGCCGCGTCGTCTCCGGCCAGGTGTCCTCGCGCCCGTCGGCGGTTCCCGCGGTTGCCCTGTCGATCAGGTTGTCCGTGAGGCGGCCCGGAACCAGGACGTCGGCGCTGAGGTTCCCGGCACTGGCGAGCACATGTCCAGGTGTTGCTACCGGGCCCAGCTCCGCCGGGCCACTCGCAGCGGTGGCGCCGGGGTGGTGCGAGGGAATGTAGAGGGTGAACCGGGAGCCGACACCCGGCTCGCTCTCGGCGACGATCTTCCCGCCCAGCATCCCGGCGAGCTCCCGGCTGATGGACAGGCCGAGGCCGGTGCCGCCGTACTTGCGGTTGGTGGTGCCCTCGGACTGCTGGAACGCTTCGAAGATCATCGGAAGCTTTTCGCGGGCGATACCGATCCCGGTGTCCTTCACGGAGAAAGCGATGACGGCTTCCGCGTTCTTGAGTGTCTCCTCAGTGAACTGTTCCCCCGGCGTCCGGTTGACGCGCAACTCCACGTTGCCGGAGTGGGTGAACTTCACCGCGTTGGACAACAGGTTGCGCAGCACCTGCTGGAGTCGCTGCTCGTCGGAGTACAGCTCGCCTGGTACGTCCTTGTCGACCGCGATCTGGAAGCCCAGACCGCGGTCGATGGTGAGCGGCCGGAACGTCGCGTGGACATAGTCGAGCAGCTTGATCAGCGGGAGCGTCTTCGGACGCACGTCCATCCGCCCGGCCTCGATCTTCGAGAGGTCGAGGATGTCGCTGATCAGCTGGAGCAGATCCGAACCCGAGCGGTAGATGGTGGTCGCGAACTGCACCTCCTGTTCGCCCAGGTGTCCGTCGGGGTTGTCGGCGAGCAGCCGGGCAAGGATCAGCAGCGAGTTGAGCGGCGTGCGCAGCTCGTGCGACATGTTCGCGAGGAACTCCGACTTGTACTGCGAGGCGGTCGCGAGCAGGGCGGCCTTTTCCTCCAGCTCGGCGTTGGAGCGCTGGAGCTCGTCCGACCGCTCGCGCAACTCGGAGGTGAGCCGCTGGGACTGCGACAGCAGGGACTCCGTACGTGAGTTGGCGATGATCGTGTTGATCGAGACGCCGATCGTGTTGGCGAACTGGTCGATGAAGGCCAGGTGCACATCGCTGAACCTGCTGAGCGAGGCCAGCTCGATCACTCCGAGGACCTGGTCCTCGAAGAGGATGGGCAGGATGACGATGCTGGCCGGGTAGGCCGTGCCGAGCCCGGAGTTGATGGTGATGTAGTCGGGCGGGACGTCCATGATGAGGATGCGCTGCTTCTCCTGTGCGGCCTGTGCGATCAGTCCGCGGCCCGGAGTGCCGGTGCCGGGGAGTGGGCTGCCCCCGCCGGCCTGGTCGGTGCCGTACCCGGCTATGAACTGGAGGCCCTCGCCGGGAGGCGCCCCTCCCTCGGCCAGGAAGAACGCACCGAACTGCGCGTTCACCAGCGGGGTCAGTTCGCGCAGGATCAGGTCGGCGACCTCCACCAGGTCACGGTGGCCCTGCATGAGCGCGGCCATGCGGGTGAGGTTGGACTCCAGCCAGTCCTTGGCACGGGTGGTCTCGCGGAGGTTGGAGACCATGAGGTTGATGTTGTTCTTCAGTTCGGCGACCTCGCCCTGTGCCTCGACCGTGATGGCGCGGGACATGTCGCCCTGGGTGACCGCGCTGGCCACCTCCGCGATCGCACGGACCTGCGTGGTGAGGTTCAGGGCCAGCTCGTTGACGTTGGTGGTCAGCCGCTTCCACGTTCCGTAGACGCCCTCGACCCGGGCCTGACCGCCCAGCTGCCCCTCGCTGCCGACCTCCCGGGCCACGCGGGTGACCTCGGACGAGAACGAGGAGAGCGTGTCGACCATCGTGTTGATGGTGGTCTTCAGCTCCAGGATCTCGCCGCGCGCGTCCACGTCGATCTTCTTCGACAGGTCGCCCTGGGCGACGGCCGTGGCGATCTGGGCGATGTTGCGCACCTGCGAGGTGAGGTTGTCCGCCATGAAGTTGACGTTGTCCGTGAGGTCCTTCCACACCCCCGACACTCCGCGGACCCGCGCCCGGCCGCCCAGCCGCCCCTCCGTACCGACCTCGCGGGACACCCGGGTGACCTCGTCGGCGAACGCGCGCAGCTGCTCGACCATCGTGTTCACGGTCTCCTTCAGCTGGAGGATCTCGCCGCGCGCATCGACCGTGATCTTCTTCGACAGGTCGCCGTTGGCGACCGACGTGGTCACCTGGGCGATGTTGCGGACCTGGGAGGTCAGGTTCGACGCCATGAAGTTGACGTTGTCCGTCAGCTCCTTCCACACGCCCGAGACCCCGCGGACCTGCGCCTGTCCGCCCAGGTTGCCTTCGGTCCCGACCTCGCGCGCGACCCGTGTGACCTCGTCCGCAAACGCCGACAACTGGTCGACCATCGTGTTGATCGTGGACTTCAGCTCCAGGATCTCGCCCTTCGCCTCCACCGTGATCGTCTTGCCCAGGTCGCCCTGGGCGACTGCGGTGGCGACCTGGGCGATGTTGCGGACCTGCGAGGTGAGGTTGTCCGCCATGAAGTTGACGTTGTCCGTGAGGTCCTTCCACACCCCGGACACCCCGCGGACCTGTGCCCGGCCGCCCAGCTGCCCTTCCGTACCGACCTCGCGGGACACCCGGGTGACCTCGTCCGCGAACGCCGACAGCTGGTCGACCATCGTGTTCACGGTGTTCTTGAGCTGCAAGATCTCGCCCCGGGCGTCCACCGTGATCTTCTGGCTCAGATCGCCGTTGGCGACCGCCGTGGTCACCTGGGCGATGTTGCGGACCTGTGAGGTCAGGTTCGACGCCATGAAGTTGACGTTGTCGGTGAGGTCCTTCCACACCCCGGAGACGCCCGGTACCTGTGCCCGGCCGCCCAGCTGCCCTTCCGTACCGACCTCGCGGGACACCCGGGTGACCTCGTCGGCGAACGCGCGCAGTTGGTCGACCATCGTGTTCACGGTGAGCTTCAGCTCCAGCAGCTCGCCGGTCGCCTCGACCGTCACCGTGCGGGTCAGATCGCCGCGTGCGACCGCCGTGGTCACCACCGCGATGTCGCGCACCTGCGCGGTCAGCCGGGAGGCCATTGTGTTGACGGCCTCGGTCACGTAGCGCCAGTCGCCGGCCAGACCCTGTACCGTGGCACGCCCGCCGAGACGACCATCGGTGCCGACCTCCCGGGCTACGCGGGTCAGCTCGCCGGTGAACAGCGACAGCTGCTCCACCATGCGATTCACCCCACGCCCGAGGCGCCGTAGATCGCCGCGGAGCTGGCGCTTGCCGTCGTGCAACTCGGCGCGCTGCGTCAGATCACCGTCAGCGACGGCATCCAGTACGCGCGTGGCATTCACGACCGGCACGGCCAGTGCTTCCAGCAGCGTGTTGGCCGCCTCCACGCTCGTCGTCCACTCCCCCTGGCCGGGACTCGCCGAGAGTCGCTCGTCCAGTCGCCCCTGCCGGACCACCTCCCGGCGCACTCGCTCCAGCTCGGCGGCCAGGTGCGCGTTCCGCGTGATGATCCGGTTGAACACCCCCGCCATCTCGGCGAGGAGCCCTTCGGGCAGATTTCCTATGCGTACGGTGAAGTCACCGTCACAAAGGGAATTCATGGCCGCGAGCAGCGGACGCAATTCGGCCACCCTCACCCACTCGCCGTCCGGGCCGGAGGCAAGCCGGCCTGTTGCCTCAGATCTGGCGTCAGAGGGCCCCTGTCCGGGGAGGTCAGGGTGGAGAGAGGTGAGTTCAGGCTGGGTGGCAGACTCCATGGCGCCCCATTCCCCGGCAGGCGAAAAGTATGATTTCTCCGCTTAGAGTACATTTCGTCCTGTGTGTGTCGAGAGCGAGATTGGCCGGGAGTCACCAGTGGGGCCGTCCCTTGACCCGCGTCCAGCCGTGGCGCGGACGCGTATCCCCGCCAACGAGCTCGCAGCGTCGGCCGCGCGCAAGTTTCTGCGTGCCGTGCTCACTGAGCGGACCGCCCTGCTCTTCCTCGGGGCACCGGCAATCAGCGACCGGCTCGTCGATGACGCCGTGCTCCTCGTCAGTGAGCTGGTCACCAGCGCTGTCACTCACGCCGGATCCGAGGTCGAGGTGGCCTGCCGCCTCGACGCCGGCGGTTCCCCGGCCGATTCCACGCAGGGCGAGGCCGGGTTGGCAGGTGTCGTGGTGGAGGTGTCGGAGTGCGGTCCCTCCGACTCCCGTTGTAGCGGGAAAGGCGAACAGGGCCACGTGCGCGGCTATGGCCGGCAGTTGATGCGCACACTCGCCGAGTCCTGGGGCACGAACTACCGGCGCACCGGGAAGACAGCCTGGTTCCGTCTGGAATGCGCGGTGGCGACCCCGCTCGCCACCACGGAGCAAGGCGTCGCCGACTCCCTCACCGAGACCGTCCGCCGCCCGCCGGCCCCCGAGCCCGTCCTGCCACACGACCGCCGGGGCCGCAGCGCCGGGTGGGCCGAGCGTGAAGGGCAGTCGTTCCTCGCCGAGGCCGGAGAGCTTCTCGCCGGACAGTTGGACGACGACATGGTCGCGGCGCTCGCCGGACAGCTCCTGGTCCCCAGGCTCGCCGACTGGTGCGGCGTATGGCTGACCACGGACAACGCCGAGATGCGGCTCTCCCATGTCTGGCACAAGGACGAGCGGCAAATCCGCACACTCCGCCTGGCATTGGAGAAGGACCGTCCGTCCGCCAGGCTGAGCACGACCGGTGTCCCATGGCCCTGGCCCGAGTGCGGAGGCGCCGAGAACACGGGCGGCTCGGCGCTGGCGTTCACGCTCGTCTCGGGCGGCCGGTGCCAGGGCACGCTCCTGATCGGCCAGGCGGGATTGCCTCAGCTCACCGATGCCGTCGTACGGCTCGCGGAGGACGTGGCCCGACGCGTGGCCCAGGCAGTGGTCATTGCCCGGCACTACACGCGGCAGGCAAGCATCAGCCGGATGCTCCAGCGCAGGCAACTCCCCCCGTCACTCGCCACGATTCCAGGCATCGACACGGCGATCGTCTACGAGCCCTGCGGTGAGGACCAGACCGTCGGCGGGGACTTCTACGACCTGTTCCCGATGGGAGACCGCCGGTGGTGCTTCCTACTCGGCGACGTGTGCGGCCACGACCTGGAGGCGATGTCCGTCACTGGCCTGGCCCGGCACCTCGTACGGCTGTTGGCACGTGAAGGCCACGGCATCGAGTACCTGCTCAACCGGCTGAACCTCGCCATGGCGGAGGAGGCCGCCGAAGCCGTGGCGTTCCGCGGCGAGCGGGAAGGCTCCCGCTTCCTGAGCCTGCTGTACGGGGAGTTGGAGCCCGACTTGGTCACCGGCGGCGCACGTTGCATGATAGCCAGCGCCGGGCACCCGCCGCCGTTGCGACTGTCGACGGACGGGGCGGTGACTCCGGCCGCGGACTCGCAGATGCTGCTCGGCATCGATGAGCATGCGCAGTTCCACGCCAACTCCTTCACCCTCGCGCCCGGTGAGACGCTGCTGTGCGTGACCGACGGTGTGACCGAACGCCGCAGAGGCACAAGGCAGTTGGACGACGACGACGGCCTGGCGAACGTGCTTCGGGGATGCCTGGGACTCGGCGCGAAGGCCGTGGCCGAACGAGTTCGGCGAGCCGCTCACGACTTCAGCACCGAGCCGATCGACGACGACCTCGCCGTACTGGTGCTGGAGGCAGCGCCGGTACTGGGAACGACGCGGGCGACGAGGAGGCGGGAGCCTCTTGGATGAAGGAGACGTTCGCCCGGCAGCCGGAGGGCACGGGTCCACGCCTGCGAGCCGCCGTCAAGCCTCCGCCTCCGAACCGGTGATCCCGTGCCTGCGTCCGTCCCGCCCGTCCGGCGCGATTCTATGAGGTATGTGTCGGGGGGCTCGGCACCTCCACGAGAGCGATCGGATCGCGGAGGCGCAGGAGCCGTGCACTCCAGCACCACTTCAAGTGACTGCCCCTCAGCTTCTGCACGGTCGTGCCGGGGCTTTGGCCTCGGCGACGCCCTACTCGGAACTGTGGCCTCCGCCATGGCGAACGTGGTCTTGTCCTGGTGAGATCACCGCGTGCTTGGTTTTCTCCTCCGTCGCCTGCCGTTCTGGGTCCGCGAGCCCCTGTTCATCGGGATCGGTTCTGTTCTCGGCGTGCGCATCATGTATCTCGCCATCCAGGACCACGACCGGGTCGCGGTCGGTCTCGGCATTGTCTTCCTCGTGTTTACCGCGATACGCGTCTACGCGGTGGTCCGGGCCCTGCGCGTACGCCGGAATGCGGGTCCGGCGGCCTCCGCGGACGGGGCGGTCGATGCTGGTGCCCAGACCCAGACCCAGACCCAGACCCAGACCCAGACCCAGACCCAGACCCAGACCCAGACCCAGGCCCAGGTTCAAGCCCCGGCCCAGGCCGCAGCTGGGCCGGGTCCCGGCCCGGCCAGTGCGGAGAAGGAGCCCAACGCGTGGGGCCAGGCCGTCGCGGCCGTAGCCGTGTTCGGGGCCCTCGCGGCCGCGCTGTGGGTGGCTCCACGCGTGCTGCCGTCCGACGACGGCGCGGCGCAACGCGCCTCGTGTTCGAGCGGGGACCACGAGGAGCTGCCGAAGGCCTACAAGGAGACGCCCCGGGCTGTGACCGGTGACGAGCTGTGCAAGGCGCTCAACCGGCCCGACCTGGCCCAGCTCCTTGGGACGCCCGGAGAGACCGCGATGACGGCTTCCGGCACCAGCGACACCGCTGCCCTGACTGGTGGGAAGGTTGCCCAGCCGGAGCTGAGATCGCGTTCGACACGTACACCGTGAATGTGTCGGCCACTTACAACGAGCTGTCGACTGCCCAGTACGTGAAGCTGATGAAGTTCGGGGACGAGAAGAACGTCAGGACGCTTACGGTTCTGGGCCGGCCCGCGGTCTTCTCCTCGGACCACACCATGAAGTTCAAGATCGATCTGGGAAGCGGCGGATCCGGCGGACCGGTTGAGGAAGGCCCCGTGGCCAGGACGCTGTCCGTGGCGCTGGACCGGAAGGACCGGGGCGGCTATGTCGACATCACCGTGTGGAGCGCGTCCGGAGCCCTCCCGGACGACAGCGCTCTCCTCGACATCGCTGACAAGGTCCTGCCGACGATCCCCGAACGAACCGTTCGCTGAGACGCCGGAGATGTCTGCCGAAGCGGCCGGCGGCGACCGAGCAAGTGACCCCGATGAAGGGGCGACGGTACGGCGTCGTCGCTGAGCCGGCCTCGGATCTGGGGCACGCCGACCGTGAGTCGAAGCGGAGCCGTTGTGTGCGGGAATCCCGGCACACGGCGCGGTTCGTCGCAGCGGCTGCGCACCATGTCGGAGCAGGAGAGCACGGCCGCCATCCAGTACACGCGGAGCCGGCGCACTCGGCAGGCGCTGGAGAGCGGCCGCAAGGCGGTGCACGCGGTCAGGAAGCTGCTGGAGACCGAGCCGGACGGCATGATGTCGACACGGGCCGGTCTGTCGCCGGGGCAGGCCGGTGGGGAGGGGACTGGCTCCGTGCTCGCAGGCGGAGGCCGGACGTCCCACCACCGTCACCCTCTTACCTGGGCCGCCGTCCGGCCGTCGACGGGGATGCCCAGCCGGACGGCCACGGTGGTGAGAGCCGTTCCCAGCGGGAGCGCGGCCCGGGTGAGGGCGTGCCGGTCGCCTCGGGTCGGGTCCCGGTTGACGATCAGCACCGGCTTCCCGGCCTCGGCCGCCTGGCGGACGAACCGGAGCCCGGACATCACCGTCAGGGAGGATCCCAGGACCAGTAGCGAGGTCGCCTCACGGACCAGCCGGCGGCAGTGCTCGACCCGCTGTGGCGGCACGGCTTCACCGAAGAACACCACGTCCGGTTTGAGGATGCCGCCACAGGCCGTGCAGGGCACCACCCGAAAGTCCCCGACTTGTTCGTCGGTGAGATCGGCGTCACCGTCGGGGTTGATGCCGGCGGCCACCGGCTCGAAGCCCGCATTGGCCTCCTCCAGCCGTCGAGCGAGTTCCCGGCGCGGGCTGAAGGCGCCGCAGGAAAGGCACACGACCCGGGCCAGGCTTCCGTGGAGTTCCACGGCGCCCTCGCTGCCGGCGGCCTGGTGCAGGCCGTCGACGTTCTGAGTGATCACACCCGATAGCAGGCCGTGCCGCCCGAACGCGGCTACGGCCCGGTGCCCGGCATTGGGACGGGCGCGGCCGAAGGTGCGCCAGCCGAGGTGGCTGCGCGCCCAGTACCGGCGCCGGGCCTGGGCGCCGGCGGTGAAGTCCTGGTAGGTCATCGGGGTGTGCCGGCTCAGGCTCCCGCCCTCGCCCCGGTAGTCGGGAATGCCCGACTCCGTGGAGATGCCGGCCCCGCTGAGCACCAGCACACCGCCGGTGCTCAGCGCATCGGCGACCGGCCGCAGATCCGTGGTGGCCGGAGGCAGGTCCTCGGTGGGGGTCCAGCTCAAAGTGGGGCGCATGCGCATGCCGCCAGGGTACGGAACGGGATGCCTTCCGCACGCCCGCTCCACTGTCTGCTCGACCGTCTCCACCTGGCGCCGCACCGTGCGCGTGCCCTGCGCGTGTTCCTTGCACTGCGGTGCAGGTGTCGGCGGTGCCCGGGACGACGTGTGCCGTCTGTGCCGTCTGTACCGGTCAGCTCAGAAGGGTCTCGGAGGTGAGCGGACAGCGGCCTGAGGCGCGGTCGCCGTCACAGCCAGCCGTTGCGGCGGAACGCCCGGTACAGCAGGCCTGACCCGAGGGCCATCACGGCAAGCGCGCACGGGTAGCCGTAGCGCCAGTCCAGTTCGGGCATGTGGGCGAAGTTCATGCCGTAGATCCCGGCGACCATGGTGGGGATTGCGAAGACGGCAGCCCAGGCGCTGATGCGGCGCATGTCGTCGTTCTGCCAGATACCCACTTTGGCGAGATGAGCATCGAGGACGGAGGCGAGCAGGTCGTCCAGGGCGCGGACTTCGGTGTCGGTGCGGGTGAGGTGGTCGGTGACGTCACGGAAGTACGGCACGACCTGCCGCGGCCAGTCGTCCCGCGCCGTGGTGAAGGGCTGCATGACCGGGACCAACGGCTGGATGGCGTCGCGGAACTCCACCACCTCACGTTTGAGCGAGTAGACCTGCTCGGTCAGGTCGTCGCGGGCGGGTGAGAACACGCACCGCTCCAGGTCCGTCAGGTCCGTCCGTACTTGGGCGGCGGCCTCGGCGTAGGCGTCGACGATCACATCGGTCACCGCGTGCAGGACGCTGACCGGCCCCAGGCGTGCCATGTCCGGCTGCCGCGCGAGTCGGCGCGCCGCTTCCACCGTGGGATCGTTCGCTCCGTGCCGCACGGTGAGTGCGAAGGAGGGGCCGAGGAAGATCATCACTTCGCCGGTTTCCACATCCGCTGTCTTCTCGACGAACCACAAGGTCTTCACCGCGACCGCAAGCACGTCGCCGTAGCGCTCCTGTTTGGGCCGCTGGTGGGCCTGTACCGCGTCCTCGACGGCAAGAGGATGCAGCTTCAGGTACTCGGCCAGCCGCTGCACCTCCTCCTCGCGGGGTTCGTCCATGCGGATCCAGGCGAACTCGTCCGGCTTCAGCACTGCAAGGCGGTCCAGGGCCGCCTGACATCCCGCGTCCGCCTGCCGGCAGTCGATCTGTTCCCAGTCACCCGTCCGCTCCCGGTAGATCACGCACTCCATGCCCTTTCGGATGCTTCCGCCACTGCATTCCATGCCTCCGGGAGTGCAAAGCCCGTCGCTGTGAGCTGTTCGCATCCTGGTGGACTGTGGAACGTGGTGGGGGCAGCAATGGCGGCCCGTCAGGAATGGCTCGGTGCCGACTCCGTCTCGGCGACGGGTGCCGCGGCGCGGCGGGGGAGCGGCAGCGGGGTCGCCAGCAGGAGCACGCAGGCCGGTCCGATGACCGTGCGCGGGCCGGGCAGGACGCCCAGTACGCCCCACAAGGCCATCAGGAGCGCGGTCGAGGCCGTGGTCGTCACCGACCAGGCGGACAGCGTGCGGGCGGCCCGGTCGGCCGCGGTGCGCTCGAGGCGTGGGCGGCGCAGACGGGGTTGAAGACCCCGCGGCAGAAGATCGGCCCGAGCTCGACGCCCATCACCAGCAGCAGCCCTCCGGTCCCCGGCCCCAGGCAGGCCGGGCCGACGGGCCACAGCGCGCGCAACGCACCGGCCACGGCCAGGATCTGGTACTGCCCCCGCCGGGTGACGAGCGGACGGGCCGGCCGCGAACCGAGCGGCCGGCCGATCGAGGACGCTGGCATTGTCATGCACCTGCTGGCACCGTGGATGCAGCGGCGCATGGGTGGTGTGCTGTCAGAAGAAGTCGGTCGCGTCAAGAGGAGCAGCTAATGCGAGTGGTGGTCGTCGGCAGCGGCATCGCTGGTGCGGCAGCCGGTTACGAGCTGACTCGGGCCGGGGTGGATGTGGTCCTGGTGGACTCGCTGGTCCCAGGCCGCGCGACGTCGGCCGGCGCGGGCATCATCTCCCCGTGGTCGTCCCGGGTGGACGACGAGGACTGGTACCGGCTCGCGGTCGCCGGGGCAGAGCACTATCAAGAGTTGCTGGCGGCGTTGGCTGCTGACGAGGAGACCGAGTTCGGCTACCGGCGTGTCGGCTCGCTGCGCCTCGTCGATGAGGCCGAAGCCACTCAGGCGCTGGAGCGCGTGGCCGAGCGCGCCGCCAAGTCCCCGATGGCCGGCGAGGTGGAGTTGGTCAGCGCTCGCCGGGCCCGCGAGCTCTTCCCGCTCCTCGCACACGACGGCCCGGCGATCCACGTCCCGGGAACGGCGCGCCTGGACGGACGCTCTGTCCGCGACGCGATGCGCCGTGCCGCGGTCCGGCGCGGCGCCCGGATCATCGAGGGCACGGCCGCGATCGTCGCCGACGGCGCGGTCCGCGGGGTACGGGTCGACGATGTGTTCGTCGGCGCGGACGCCGTGATCGCGGCGGCCGGTGCCTGGTCGCCACAGCTGCTCGAACCGATCGGGGTCCGGGTACGCATCGCGCCCCAGCGCGGCCAGATCATGCACCTGCGGCTGCCTGGCGTGGAAACCGTCGACTGGCCGGTCGTGCTGCCGCGGTCGCAGCACTACATCCTTGCCTTCGACGACTCGCGGGTCGTGGTCGGCGCAACCCGCGAGGACGACGTCGGTTTTGACCACCGGGTGACCGCGGGCGGGATGGCGGAGGTGCTAGGCGAAGCGCTGTCTGTGGCCCCCGGGCTGGCCGGGGCGACGCACGTGGAGACCCGCATCGGGTTCCGCCCGGTGGGGCCCGACGTCCGGCCGCTGCTCGGCGTGGTTCCGCAGGTCGCCGGGTTGGTCGTGGTCAACGGCCTCGGGGCGTCCGGCCTGACGGTCGGCCCCTACGCGGGTGCGGTCGCGGCGCGGTTGGCCCGCCAGGTCGATCCGGGGATCGACCTGGCGCCCTATGACCCGCTGCGCTGAGGGCTCAGTCCCACCCGCCGACCCCCGACCTGCCGCAATGTGACGTCGCCGCACAGGAGTACGGCGGCATCACCTGCGCAGGCGCCGCATCCTCCCGGCCGCGGCCTGGGACGGTGAGCGGAATCCGCGCGCCGTGTGGTGGGCCGGTCCGTCGCCGGCCGCCTGTGCACCGGGCTCGCCGTGGACACGCCGGGGCTGGTCCGGGCGAGGCGGCGTGTGTCCGCAGCGGCCCGTCGGCGGGGACCGCGAAGATCGAGGGGAGACGGTCGGGTTGAAGCGGTCGGCGGGGCGGGGCCGACTGGACGGGGAGACTTCGAGGGCGCTTCCCCTTGGCCCCTCGCCGCACGGGGCGCGATCGGCGAACCCGGGGCAGCGCCGTTCTCGCTGGATGTGAAGGTGCGGGCCGGTATGAATCCGCCGGGGAAGGGCCCGGAGGAAGCCGTGGCGCATTCCCGCGGTCGTCCTGGCCGGCTTCCGCCCAGGGGCGCCTGATCGGCCGCACCGAACTCCCGCCCCTTCAACCGGCTCGCTTCGCGGGCCAGCAATGACCAACTCCTGCCCGGGCATCTGTCCATGGCGGCAGCATCGCCGTCGGCAGGTGAACCTGCCCAACCAAGGGCCTCATGCCATCCGCTACTTGACGAACAGTCAGTGCTGAGCACCTCGCGGTTCGTTCAGCCAGCGGATTGCTCCTCCTCGGCACCGGTGGCCAGGACCGTCGCGCGGAACGACGCGACGACCGGCCGTAGATCGATCTGGTGCCAGACCGCCCACAGGCGCACGGAATTTTCGAACCAGGGGAGTGGGCGGACGGTGACGCCTGACGTACGGCCATGCAGCATGCTCTTCTGTACGAACGCCGTGCCGAGCCCGGACGCCACAAGACCCAGCGCGGTGAGGGGTTCCGGAGCTTCGAACCGGATGTCGGGGGTGAACCCTGTTGCGGCGCATGCTGCGACGAAGCCGTCCCGCCACACGAGGTCTTGACTGTTCTCGATGGCGATCCACGGCTGGGCGTCGAGGTCTTCGGGCAGGATTTCTTCGGCCTCGGCCAGTGGGTGGCTGCTGGGAAGAGCCAGGAGCAGGGGGTCTTGAAGAAGCAGCGCGCTGCGCAGATCCGGATCCGTCTCGGGTGGCGCCTCGGGTACCAGGGCGATGTCCAGGCTGCGTTGGCGCAGGCCTTCGAACTGCTGCGAGGCGGTCAGGTCGTAGAGGGCGACGTGGATGCCGGGGCGCTCTTCGTGCAGGGTGCGCAGGGCCTGGGGCAGGAGGCCGGTGTGCATGGCGTCGCCCACATACCCCACGCACAGGCCACCTTCCTCGCCGCGGCCGAGGCGTCGGCCGAGGTTCTCCAGCCGGTCCGCGTGGCGCAGCAGGGCTGTGGCCTCGGTGAGGAAGACGCGGCCGTCGGAGGTGAGCCGGATGCGCTGCTGACTGCGCTCGAAGAGCGTCAGGCCCAGGTTCCTCTCCAGCTGGGCGATCTGCCGGCTGAGCGGGGACTGCGAGATGTGCAGGCGTTCGGCAGCCCGCCCGACGTGCTCCTCTTCGGCCACGGTCACGAAATAGCGAAGTTGTCGCAGGTCAAGCATGTAAGACCTCGGGGGACTCAAGTGTGTCCAAGCAAGTCTTGGACAGTCTGATTCCTCGATCCTAGCGTCGGTGGAGCAAGAGGCGCGGATCAGGAGAAACCTCCTCGAAGCCGCGTATCGCCAATCGAGACAAGGATCTTCCCCATGGGCATCAAGCACCTTCTGCCCGGCTCCCTCGGCTTCGGTACCGCGCCGTTGGGCAACATGTTCCGCAGCATCCCGGACGACGAGGCCGCGGCCACCGTCGAGGCCGCCTGGGACCATGGCGTCCGCTACTTCGACACCGCCCCGTTCTACGGCGCCGGCCTGTCCGAGATACGCCTCGGCGAGGTGCTCGCCGGCCGGCCGCGCGACGCGTACGTGCTCAGCACCAAGGTCGGCCGCGTCATCCTCGACGAGCTGGAGGACCCGGCCGCCCGCGACCTCGGCGAGAAGGGTGGCCTGTTCGAGCACGGCCACCCGAACAAGATGATCGACGTCTACACGGCCGACGCCACCCTGCGTTCGATCGAGGACAGCCTCACCCGCCTGAAGACGGACCGCCTCGACATCGTCTGGGTCCACGACGTCGCTCAGGACTTCCACGGCGACGACTGGCTGTCCGTCTACGAGACCGCGCGCACCGGCGCCTTCCGCGTCCTGCAGCGACTGCGCGACGAAGGTGTCATCAAGGCCTGGGGCCTGGGCGTCAACCGCGTCGAGCCGATCGAGCTGACGCTCGACCTGGACGAGCCCAAGCCCGACGCGTTCCTCCTCGCCGGCCGTTACACCCTCCTCGACCACGAACGGTCTCTGCAGCGCCTGCTGCCCGCGGCCACCGAGCAGGGTGTCGACATGGTCGTCGGCGGTCCCTACAGCTCCGGCGTGCTCGCCGGCGGGACGCACTTCGAGTACCAGCAGGCCCCGGCGGACATCGTCGCCAAGGTAGAACGGATCAAGGCCCTCGCCGCCGGGCATGGCATGAGCATCAAGGCCGCTGCCCTGCAGTTCGCCCTGGCCCACCCCGCCGCGGCCGCCGTCGTCCCCGGCGCCACCCGGCCCAGCCGTATCGCCGAGGACGTCGCCGCCCTCGCCGAGTCCGTCCCGGCCGCCTTCTGGACCGCCCTGCGCGACGAGAAGCTCATCGCCGCAAACGCCCCCACCCCCACAGCCTGACCCCCTCCGTACCGGAAAGCACTCACCATGGCTTCCACCGCCGCATTCATCGACATCCCGAAAAGCCCCGACCGCGTCTGGCAGCTCATCGGCGGCTTCGGGTCCCTGCCGGACTGGCTCCCCTACATCCCCGGGAGTGAACTGAGGGAGGGCGGGCGCGTGCGCCGCCTGACCAACCAGGACGGCGGCGTCATCGTCGAACGCCTCCAGGCCTTCGACCACACCGCGCGCAGCTACTCGTACGCCATCGAGCAGGCGCCATTCCCCGTGACCGGCTACCTCTCCACCTTGAGCGTGCATGCTGTCCCCGGCCAACCCGACGCCTCTCGCGTCGAATGGTCCGGTTCGTTCACCCCCGTGGGCGTCAGCGACGCCGATGCCGAGGAGCTCTTCCACGGCATCTACACCGACGGACTCGCCGCGCTCCTGAAGACCGTACGAGCCTGAGGAACAAAGGCATCACCGAGCGGCCGACGGTGCCGCTCGGTGATGCCACGCGTGAACTCACCTCACGCCGTGTCGGCGAGGGCTTCAGCGCCCTCCTTAGGTTCGCGGGGGGCCGTCGCCGCGCGCACCGCATCCGCGTCGAACGGGTCCGCCGCGTGCGCGGGCATCGGCAACAGCCGCCTGTCCCGAGCACCACTCGCGGCCGTGTCCCGGCTCGGCCATGTTGATCCGTATCCTTGCTTCGACACAACCCGGAGGTAAGGACCCGTGGCGCGGCGGCCGACTCCCTGACCGACGTCACCCAGACCCTCGCCCTGGTCGACGGCATCCCGCCCGTGGGCGGCAAGACCGGCAGGTCACGGCGCCGACCCGACGCCGTGCTCGGCGACAAGGGATACGACGGCCACCCCGACCGCCGCGAACGGTAAAGGCGCCGCCTCCTGCCGGTGATCTTCCGCAAGGGCGCTCCGACATCAGGGACCTGGCAAGCTCCGTCACGTCGTCGAGCAGACCCTTCTCGCTCCTGCACCACGACAAGCGCCTGGCCGTCCGGTGGGAGAGATGCCGCGATCCAGGCGACGCCCTCGTATGCCTGCCCTGTCCGCCGCGGCCGATGCCCGGCTGTCCGCGCCGATCGTCCTGGCCGGCCAAGCACCGTTCGACTTGCTGGTCAGTACGTGGCGCACCGGTACCGACCTCGTCGGCCACCTGCCCGCCGTTCTGGCACATCCCGCGCCTGCACCCGGTCTCTGCCGCAAGTGGTCCGAGGTGAACCGGTCAGTTTTCGAGAAGCGCCGAGCACCCGGCCGTTACTACCGTCGAAGGTATGAACTCCATCGATGCCGTCGTCTTGGAAGTGGCTGACCTCACGGCTGCCACCCGTTTCTACTCCACCGTCCTCGGGTCGGACTCTTCGCACGTGCGTCTGCGCGCATCCGGGGAGCTCACGGCCGGCTTCCGAGGGTTCACGCTGTCGCTGGTGGTGTCCCAGCCGGGCAACGTCGATGCCCTCATCGAGGCTGCCCTCCAAGCCGGCGCCACCAGCCTCAAGACCGCCTCGAAGTCGCTGTGGGGCTACGGCGGGGTCGTCCAGGCCCCGGACGGCACGATTGTGAAGATCGCGACATCGGCGAAGAAGGACACCGGCCCGGTCACCCGGGACTTCGAGGAGCTTGTGCTCCTGCTGGGCGTCGAGGATGTCAAGGCCAGCAAGCAGTTCTACGCCGATCGGGGCCTGAAGGTGGGCAAAAGCTTCGGCGGCAAGTACGTCGAGTTCGCCACGGACTCGGGTCACGTCAAGCTCGCTCTGTACAAGCGCCGCGCTCTCGCCAAGGACGTGGGTGTCCCCGCCGAGGGCACCGGATCGCACCGCCTCGTGCTCACCGGCGCTGCCGGCCCGTGCAGCGACCCGGACGGCTTCCTCTGGGAGGCCACTGTCCCGCTGACCGCCACGGCCTGAGCGGAGGGCCGCTTGCGGGTGGAACCCGAGCCCTTCGACCGGCTCCTGGCTGAACCGCCCCTGTTACATGGGAACGAGCAGTTCCGCGCACCGGACGCCTACCAGCAGCTACCCGCGCTCGCCCCGGCCGGCAGTCCGCCCGCCGACGACACTCCGCCCGGGGCCCTACGCGGACGCGCATCTGATCCGGGCCGCTCGCGGCTGCCGTTTCTGCCTCGGTCCTCGCCTCTCTGACCAGGACCAGGATCGACGACGCTATGCGCAGGGCGAACTTCGTCAAGCGCAACTCGGCCGGCTACATCGACAGTAACGCGCACGGTTCACCGGCCGGGTGGGGAGAGCTTCGTACGGGCCGTCCAGGGCCTCGCCCGCCGGCGCAACCAGCGCTCCGCAACTCACGAGGAGCTTCCCCAGGGGTGCTCCCAGAGCCCTGGATGGATCCCGCGATACCAGGTGAACGAATCTGCTCCTGCCGGCGTCGGTCTACTGTGAAAACTTACATGCTGGATCGTCGCACTGTGTCAGTGACCGTCGCGGCCCTGGTCGCCCTGACGGGATGTTCAGTATCAGCAGCAACCGGGGCGAAAACTGTCACGAGGAACGAGGCGATCACTCAAACGGTCACGGTGAGCGGCGACGATCGCACTCTCACCGTCATGGTGCAGTCGGGTGGATGCGACGGCCCTGCTCACCTGCGGGCATCCGAGACCCGCACGCGGGTCCTCCTCACCGTGCAGATCACCACACGGACGGGTCCGGACGTCGTCTGCCCGGCTGACGCCCGCATCGGCCCTGCCCGCGCGACCCTGCACGCGGCCCTCGGAACGAGGACCGTGACCGACGCGACCACCGGCCGCCGGTTGGCGGTGCGGAGCCATGCCGTCAGAGGCCGAAATTGACGCAGGCGGACCGGCCTTCTGAGCGTCGAGGCCGCAGCAGCCCGCGACGCTGTCGATCGGGCTGCGTACCCGTCCCTGATTGATGAGGTACGGTCCGGTAGTTGACCCAGACCCTGCTCGCGCTGGAACGGGATGGCCTCGTGAACCGCAAGGTCTACCCCACCGTTCCACCTCGCGTGGAGTACGGACTCACCGAGCTCGGGGTCGAGGCCGGACGGCTGACTGGTGTGATCGGCGCACGGTCCGTGGAGCATGCCCAGCAAGTCCTGGCAGCCCGCCAGGACTTCGAGAGTCAGGCCACCACAGCACCAGCACCCGTTCGATAGCCGGTCCGAGACCGATCGGCAACCCGGCGAAGCTATGCGGTCACAGCCCCAGCGCCCTGGCAGGCAACGTTCGCCCCGTCGCGACGCCCGGCAAGCACTCTCGCCGCACCCGTCCACTCCAGCGATCCCCGCGCCACAGCCGGGTCGGTGGTCGACGGGCACAACGTCAGCGGAGCATGAAGGCCGTGGTCCGTGAACAGCGCCTGAATGAGAGAGTCCGGACGCGTGGGCCGTACGGGCAGGCCAGTCCTTCTTGGTCAGCCCGCAGGGCCAGTACGACGTCGCCTAGTGGTGGCGCCGCAGGGACGAGCAAGGGCCACGGCCGGAGGACACCAGGTCTACGGACGTTTCAGCGCTGCTCACGACAGATCTCCGTGCGTACCGAGCACACCGGCCAGCCCTTTGACGACTTCGGCGGCCATCACGGCCTGGCCCGTGGCGGCGAAGTGGATGCCGTCCGTGCTCAACAAGTCGGAGCGGTCATTGACCGGGTGATCCCACATGTCCACCAGCACGGCGCCGTAAGAGCGGGCCAGGTCCCGGGTGATGGCGTTGACGGTATGGATCCTGTGGTCCCAGTCCGGAAAGGCCGCGACCTGGAAGGCCCGGCCGAGCGTGAACACGGTCAGCTGCGCACCGGTGGCCGCGGCGGCGTCGAAGACACGCCGCAGGGTTTGTTCGATCAGTGCGTAGTCCGGTTCCGGGCGGAACAGGTCGTTCGCGCCACACGGCACATGGACCAGATCCGGCTGGAAGTCGGCCAGCCGCTGCGCCTGTGTCGCCAGGATCCGTGCGGTTGTCGCGCCTATCTCGGCGATGTTCGAGTAGGCCAGGCCGGGGTGGATCCGGCGCAGCACGCCGACGACGCGGCCGGCCCAGCCGCCGGCAGCGTATCCGGGGCGCGGGTCGCCGGTCCCGGCCGAGAGGCTGTCGCCGATGACGGCGAACCGGCGCCAGGGAGCGTCGGCGAGCAGCGCGGCGGCGCGGTCCGCGGGCAGGCAGAAGGGGTCTGATTCCTCGTTCACGGGTGTGGTCAACTGAGTCACGAACAAACCGTACGACCGATCGTACGTATTCTTCAAGCATGGCAGGATGGAGCTATGAACGAGCTCCGGAAGGCTGAGGCTCCGGAACGCGCGGACCTCCGCCTGGTCCGCGGCGACCGGACCCGCAAGGCGATCACTCGCCACGCCGCCGACATGGCATCCCTGGAAGGGCTGTCCGGGCTGAGCATCGGCCGGCTGGCCACCGACCTGGGTCTGAGCAAGAGCGGGGTGGCGACCCTGTTCGGGACGAAGGAAAAGCTCCAACTCGCCACCGTCGAAGCGGCCCGTGACGCGTTTCTGGACGAAGTGGTGCGCCCGGTTCCGACCACCCCGCGGGGCGCCGAGCGACTGCGTTCCCTCACAGAACACTGGATCGCCTACGCGAGCACGCCGCTTTTCCCGGGTGGCTGCTTCTGGGCGGCGAACCTTCCCGACTTCGACAGCCGCCCCGGCCCGGTCCGTGACGCGCCGGCCCGGCAGCGGCGGGAGTGGCTGGCCCTGCTCGCGGACGAGTTCCGCCATGCCGCCGAGGTGAGGCAGACCCCAGAAGTCGACGCCGAGCTCGCCGCGTTCCAGATCGACGCAGTCCTCCTCGCAACCAACACCGCCCTGCGGCTTGGCGACACCGAGGCAGCGGATATGGCCCGGCGGGTCGTTGACGGCTTCCTGCCCCCTGGCTGAGGTGCCGACCAGAGGCTCCTCGAGAAACCTGCACAAGCCCCGACCCGGATCGACCGGCCGGCTCGTGTCGCCCGCTGATCCGGTGTCCGGTGGATACGCCGCGTCGACCAGATCAGCGGACGGTAGCGGTTACAGGTCGCGGACCGGCCACCAGTTGGCCTTCAAGTGCGCCGGGCCGCGGCCGTAGAGTTCTCGCTGTGACAGTTCGCCGAATGCCCGCCGCGGAGGTTTCGGTCTCTGTCGGCCTGGTGCGCCGTCTACTCCACGAACAGCACCCCGACCTGGTGGACCTGCCGGTCGAGGTGCTGGCCAACGGCTGGGACAACCTCGTGTGCCGGCTTGGCGAGGAGTTCCTCGTCCGATTGCCGCGGCGCGCCATGGCTGCCAAGCTCGTCGCGCATGAGCAACGGTGGTTGCCGGAGTTGTCCCGCCGCTTGCCGTTGCCTGTGCCGGCGCCGGTGCGTGTCGGGAGGCCGACGGCTCAGTACCCGTGGTCCTGGAGTGTCGTGCCGTTTTTCCCGGGCCGGATCGCGGCGCGGTCCGAGCCCGACGATCCTTGGTCGGCCGCGGCGGCGCTCGGCGGTTTCCTGGACGCGCTCCACGTCCCGGCCCCTTCGGAGGCGCCCGTCAACCCGTTTCGCGGGATTCCGCTGGCCGGACGCGCCGAGGGTGTCCTGACTGGGCTGGCGCACGTCGACCTGGCCGACCGTGCCACCGCACTGAGGGTCTGGGAAGCGGCTGTCGCCACGCCCGCTTGGGGCGGACCGCCGGTGTGGCTGCACGGGGACCTGCACCCGGCCAACCTCGTGGTCGACCGCGGCCGGATCAGCGCCGTGATCGACTTCGGTGACATCACCTCCGGCGATCCCGCCACTGACCTGTCCGTGGCCTGGATGCTGTTCACCGCGGAGCAGCGTGCTGCCCTTCGACAGGCGTATGGCCGTGCGGACGACGCGACCTGGGAGCGGGCCCGCGGGTGGGCGCTTGCCCTGTCCCTGATCTTCCTGTCGCACTCGGCGGACAACCCACTGATGCGCGGCATCGGTGAGCGTGCCTTCCGTGCGGTGCTGGAGTAGCGGTCGGCCTCCAGGTTCTACCCGGCAGAGCATGGCGCCGTGCGCTCCAGGGCGCTTGACCCGCAATAGCGGCCGAGGGGTGGAGGGCGGGCTGGTCGCGGGCGGGGCCGGGCGAGGTCCCCCACGCAGGCCCCGACGGTCAGCAGCCCGCCGGCGAGGAAGATGCCCCACACATCGTCGAGCGGCAGGACCAGGCCAATGGGCATCGGCGTGCGTTCTTCGTCAGCCGAAGGGGATAGGGCGTGACATCGGTGGGCGGCGGCGCTGAATGGGAGTACTGGTCTGGAGCCCCCTCGCCTTCGGATTCCTCACCGGCAAGCACCGCAGGCACCAGCCCATCGACCTGGCAGCCGGCCGCGCCGCGCTCCGCCCGGCATTCTTCGATCCCGCGATCGCCGAGAACACCGCCAAGCTCGACGCCGTCGAACAGCTCATCGAACTCGCGGCAGGCATCGGCTGCACCCTCCCGCAGCTCGCCGTGGCTTTCACCGTGGCCCACCCCGCCGTCACTTCGGCGATCATTGGCCCGCGAACCATGCCGCAGCTGGAGGACCTACTCGAGGGCGCCGCGCTCACCCTGGATGATGCGACCCTCGACCGGATCGACGAAATCGTGCCGCCCGGGGTGAACCGGTACAACCCCAGCGCGTCCCTCCCGCCACGATCACTGACCGACACCGCCTTGCGGCGCCGCCCACTCGCCGAACGCGCCGCGGCCTGAAGTTGGCCAAGGGGCCGCGACGACTCCGAGAGGTCCAGACCCTCACCCCGGGCACCGGCGTGCCCATGAGGCAACCGTGCGATGCAAGGGGGCCGCGAACGCAACGACGAACAAGCCGAAGAGTGTGATGGGCAACAGCCAGAGCAGCTGCGGAGGATCATCCCGCAGCCAGTGCCGGTTGCCCCACCAGTTCGCGCTGACGTCCATCACCATCACAGCACTTGCCAGCCAGATCCCTTCCCGCCGCACAAAACCCACCAGCATTGCAGCCAGCGGATCGAGGATCACCAAGCTGACGAGGAACACCTGCACAGGGACCTGATGAAACGACGCATAGGCGTGGATGCCGCCACGGATCAGGTCTGCGATGTGAGAACACGTGCCCTCAGTGAAACCGATCAGGTACACCGCGAGCACCCATCTCGCCCACAACGGCTGCGCACCCCACCGTTCTTGCAGCTCAAAGCCCACCGTGCCACCCTAGACGAGCGCCCGAGCCTCTGTGGAAGAGATGGGCGGCATCGGCGTGATCAAGCGGTCCGTCGCCCGGCAGCTCGGCATGACGCTCAACACAAGGCGCAAGATGGGCTGCGCGGGCGTCTGTCTCCTGGCTCTTACTGGTCCCCTTGCAGGCCGCGTCGTCATCGGCAACAGCGACGGCTACTGGGGACCCGATGTCTCCTCGGCCCAGGACTTCCTTGTTTGGTACGAGCGGTGGCTCGACCACATGGCCCCAGTCCGGGACAACTGAGCGCTCGAACTCACTTCGCCGCAACTCCGCAGCCATCCAAACAGACATCGGCTGGCGCCGGAGATCTGACTCTCCGTGGTTGCGGCACAGAAGGTGAGCCAGAGCCCGGACGTCGTGAGCAAAGCCAGTTGGGCGCTGGGCGGGCTGGAGGCGACGGTCGGCTGCTCCAGGGCGGCGAGCAGGGCGCAGGCCTTGGCCCGGTGCGTGGAGTTGGCGCTGAGTGCTGCGAGGTCCTCGGCCACCGTGACGCTCCTGTGGCGGAGGTCGTCCTCCGGTTTGCGGTGCGGGGTGAGCAGGGGGACGCGGCGGCGGGCGCGCAACCGGTGCCCATGGCGGATCGCCCCCAGGCGCGGAAGATCCTGCGGACGAGGGAGCCGGGCGCCAAGCTCCGGCTCTACGCCGCGTACGTGCGCGGAATCCATGAAATGTTGGGCCGGAGGCGGATCCGGCCCACTTGGCGGACGCCGTCTGGCCCTGACCGGCCCGCAGTTGTACACCCAGCTCACAGCGGGACGGGGCTGGTCCGCCGACACGTACGAGGATGGCTGGCAGACACGCTCACCGCCACGCTCGTGGCCCCTGCGCCCGGGAAGCGATAGGCCCCACGAGTACCTCGAGAAGCTGAACAAGGGCCAGCCCGGCGGCGGGAGCACTCGTACGGGCTGGAACCGAGGCGGCTCGTCCGGCATCAGTTCCACAGAGCCAGAGCCTGGTTCGCCGCTCACGGCATTACCTACATGGAGCGCATCGTCACCGACAAGGCGCGTTCTATCGCGCCGAAGCGTTCGTCCGGGCACTGTTCGCCTCTCGCCACCAGCGGACCACGCCCTACACTCCTCGCCACAACGGCAAGGTCGAGCGCCACAACCGGATCTTCGCCGAAGAGTTCCTCTACGCCCGCACCTGGCCGTCCGAAACGCAGCGCCACGAGGCCCTTTGGACCCGCTGGGTGTCGCTGCCGGACAGGCGAGCTCGCCGGCAGCCAGGGCCCGAAACCGCACCGGGGCGTGTGGGACGGGCCGAGCCAGCACTGTTGGGACCGGTGGCCTCAGGTGGACACGTCCAGCGCCCGATGCCCTCAATCGATCCCGGACCGTTCCACCCCTGCCACGATCCACCGCTGGAAGCACAGGAACACGATCAGCAACGGCAGGATCGATACGGCTGCCGCGACGAACAGCTCGTGCAGCCTGACGACCTGCGACGTGGTGAAGGACGACAGCGCCACCTGCACCGTCCATGCATTCTGGTCCTGCCCGATCACCAGCGGCCACAGGAAGGAGTTCCACGCGCCGATGAACACGATAGTCCCGACGGCGGCGAAGACGGGTCGGGCGTTCGGTACGACGATCAGCCAGTACGTCCGCCAGTAACCGAGCCCATCCACCTGCGCCGCATCCTCCAACTCCGCAGGGAATCCCAGGAAGTACTGCCGGAAGACGAAGCAGGCGAAGGCTGAGAACAGCGTCGGCACGATCAGGCCCCGGAAGGTCGAGATCCAGCCCAGCGACGACACGAGTACGAAACTCGGGACGAAGGTGACGGCGGCCGGAACCATCAGGGTGCCGAGGACCGCGTAGAAGACCTTGTTCGCGTGCCGGTAGGGGATGCGGGCGAGACCGTACCCCGCGAGCGAGGCGAGAAGCAGCGTGCCGAGTGTCGTCGCGACCGCGATCAGCGCGGAGTTGAGCAGGGAGCGGGCGAAGGGGACGGAGGAGTCGCCGAAGAGCTCCCGTACGTTCCCCCACTCCAACTCCGAGGGGAAGAGCGTCCATTCCGGTGAGGTGATGTCCTGCTCACTCGACAGCGCGTTGCGGACGAGGAGATAGAAAGGGATGAGGAAGAGCAGAGCCAGCCCGACCAGCAGGACGAACCGCAGGGCCCGCCCGACCCGTACCACCGCGTCCTCCACCGTCACCCCTCCTTCTTGCCCAGCCCGAACCAGCGTGCCTGACCCACCGTCACGACCACGATGACCAGCGCGAGGATCACCGCGCCGGCGCTGCCGAGCCCCAGGTTCTGCCCCTGGCCGAGGGCCACGTAGTAGAGATAGACGAGCGGCGGACGGGCGTACGGCGGGTATCCGCGGGCGTCCGAGAGGAGGTTGTAGAACTCGTCGAAGGCCTGGAAGGCGTTGATGACGAGGAGCAGGACGACCGCGATCGACGTGGCGCGCAGCTGTGGCAGCGTGATGTACCGCAGCACCTGCCAGCCGGGCCGGGCCCCGTCGACCTCGGCAGCCTCGTACAGCCCGCGATCGATCCGTTGCAGCCCGGCCAGGAAGAGGATCATGTAGAAGCCCGCCTGGAGCCACAACCGCACCGTCACGATCACCAGCCAGTACCAGGGCGGGTCGGTGGTCGAAAGCCAGGCGACCGGGTCGCCGCCGAACCAACCGAGCACGACGTTGGCGAGCCCGAACCGCACGCCGTTGAACACGGACATCTTCCAGATGAGGGCGGCGACGACGTAACTGCACGCTGCCGGAAGGAAGAACACGGACCGGAAGAACGCCTGCGCCCGGCGTACCCGGTTCACCATCAGGGCGAGGGCGAGCGAGAGGACATAGGTCGCGGGCACGATGAACGCCGTGAAGACCAGGAAGGTGCGCAGGCTGTCGACGAAGGCGTCGTCCGACAGCATGGCCGTGTAGTTGTCGAAGCCGACGAAGTGAGTGGGCGTGACGGTGTTGCGGGCGTCGAACAGGCTGAGGCCGACGCTCCACAGCAGCGGCACGTACGTGAACAGACCGAGCCCGACAACGAACGGGCCGACGAAGATCCAGAACCAGAGAGTGCGGTTGCGTACTCTGCGTTCGGCCGTCACGGCTTCTTCTTCACCCGGTCGAGTTCGGCCGACACCTTCCGGACGACCGTCCTCAGTTCGCTCTCCGGATCGGCTCCGCTCTTGATGATCCGGCTCAGCGCATCCTGGTAGGCGGTCTGGCTGGCGGGGGTCCACAGCAGTGGCTGGGCGTAGCCGTGTTCGGTGGTGAAGCGGACGGCGTCGGCGGCCGCACCCGTCTTCAGCTTCCCGGCCTTCTTGGCCAGAGAGATTCGTGCAGGGATGTGGAACCCGTAGGAGAGTGCGAAGTCCTCCTGATAATCGGTGTGTTCGACCCACAGCCACTTCACGAAGTCCTTGGCGGTCTCCTTGTGCCTGCTACGGGCGCTGACAGCGGCCCCGAACGCACCGACGGGGACGGAGGGACTGCCTGATCCGTCCTTGGGGAACGGCAGCACTCCGAAGTCGTCGCCGAGTTCCTTCTGCACCTGGGGCAGCGCCCACAGACCGGACCACTGCATGGCGGTGAGGCCCTGGAGGATGGCGGATGGGTCCGACCAGTCGGCGGGGGCGCCGAGGAGCAGAGACTTGTCGGCGTACAGCTGGTGGACCTTCGCAAGGGCACGTGCGGCGGCCGGGTCGTCGAATCCGACCTTGCCATCGTCCGTGACCAGCTGAAGTCCCGCCGCGTACAGCGGAGTTCCGCCGAGGACACCGGCACCGCCGTCGTTGCCGAGGAAGAGCCCCTTGATCTTTTTCGTGGTCAGTTTCCGGGCGGCTTCGACCAGTGCGTCGAGGGTGGCCGGCGGCTCCACACCCGCGTCCTTCAGCAGACTCTTGCGGTAGTAGAGCAGCTGCATGTCGATGACCTGCGGGATGCCCCAGATCTTCCCGTCGTACGTCTTCGGGGTGAGCACGGCCGGGTTGAAGTCGTCCTTGACGTCTTCGAGCAGGCCGGTGAGATCGACGACCTGGCCTCCCTGGATCTGGTCGAGGGTGGGGCTGCCCTCGAAGACGTCCGGACCGGAGCCGGTGAGCAGCGCGGCGGCGGTCTGCTGGTCGTAGTTGCCGGGCCGCCACTGCACGCTGACATCGGCCTTCTTGTAGGCCGCGGCGTACCGCTTCACCGCCTGCTCGGTGCCCGCCTCGCCGTACTGGTGGTACCACTGCGACAGCGTTGCCCCCGCACCGCTGCCCCCGCCGCGCCCGGTATTGGACCCGCAGGCGGTGAGCAGCCCGGCGCCCACCCCCGCGGCGAGCAGTGCCCTGCGACTGATGGTCATGGTGCGCGCCCCCTGACGGTTCGTCGATTCACGGCCCGAAGGTAAATCATGCGCCCTGTTTGCGGCAGGAGTGTTGCAACGGTTTGTACGTGTCAAGGGGCGCTGTTGCGCCGAAGGGATCCCGCGCGCGGGCACGGCCCCAGCTCAGTGTGTCACCGACCAGGGCGAGGGTGGGGGGTGCCGGCCTCGAGCCAGGTGCGCTTCACCGGGTCGACGGCGAGCGCCCAGGAGAGCTGGGCCGCCACGACGGTCGCCGCCGCCGCTTTGAGGTGTCTTCGCGGAACATCTCATGCACTGTGACCGCCTTCGCCCTTGAGCCGCCAGACACGGAAGTCGCTGATGTGGAAGTGGCTCCAGGTGGTGCGGAAGGCGAACCAGCCGCTGGTGTACGGGTCCTCGTCGGTGTAGTCGGAGACCAGCTCACCGTTGCCCCAGTACTGGATGTGCTTGCCGTCGGAGACCAGCCGGATCCGATTGGGCTCGTTCGCGGTGAGCAGCGGCGAGGTGTAGTCGTAGATCAGTGGCCGGGAGCCCGCCACGCCGACGTAACGCCGCAGCCGGGTGGTGGTGTTGTAGTTCGCGCCGATGCCCGCGTAGTACGTGGTGAGGTAGTCGTAATCGGCCAGGGCGCCGCTGCGGGTCGTGTCGAACAGGTTCTCGGAAGACCGAGAATCCCGGGCGTTCCAGAAGGAGTTCAGGTCGCTGACCCGGTCGTTGGGACCGCCCTGGAAGACCGGTGTCGCGGTGAAGTCGATCTCGTACTGGCCCGAGAAGGGCCGTTTGAACCACACGGACGCCCCGGCGGGCACGTCGACGTCCAGCATGCCGTTCTTCGCCGTGACACTGCCGCCGTTCTCCAGCTCGGCCGACCATTGGCCCATGCCGTGCCGGAAGTCGTCTCTGGCCAGCAACTGGCGGTGGTGGTGCGGGCCTTGACGGGCCGGGGTCGCGGCGGCACCGGTGGTGAGTGCGGTGGTGGCCGCAACGGCGAGGCTCACCAGAGCGGCGGACCAGGTAATGCGCATCGGCGGATCCCTTCCTGTGGACGGCCAGGAGCGTACGGAAACCAACACATCCGAGTAATGGAAGCCACGCAAGCGAAAAGAAGCCTTCATAGACAGTCGAATTCGCCGCCGCCGCTCGCGGATGCGTAGGGGGAAGACCCGACGTGCAGTCACTCAGACTTCGAAGGCGCAGATCACCCCCCCTCTTCCGGGCGCCCCCGTCGCACCAGGCCCTGGAGATGGGCGGCGTGGACATCGGGCGCTACGCCCTGCGTCGTCCCGTCCCCTCACCCGAAAGAGTTTGGTCGTGGTCGATGACAGAGCGCCGTTGACCAGCAAGGCGGATGCGGGGGGCGTCCTGTGGACGCTGAGCGCGCCGTCCGCAGGGCTGGGGCGGCCCGTCGTGGTGGGCGGCACCGTGTACGTACCTGTGTCGGGCGGTCGCATCGCCGCGGTCGACAGCCCGGTGCCGGGCGGGACGGTGGCGGGCAGGCCGACACAGTGGATGCCGTAGTCCCCCGGATCGGCCGCTTGGGGCGGTAAAGCCGGGTGGCTCGCCGTCGACCGGGCCCGCGGCCTCGATCCCCGACCGGTCGTACCGCGGAAAACGGTGTCCCTGCCCGCCTCCGCAGCCGTATGGCACACCTTGAAGACCCGCCGGTTGCCGGAATCGTCCGCGCACGACAAACCCGCTCACCTTCGCCTACCAGTTGCTGGACGCCGCCGGACTCGAACGCGGCCGTTTGACCAGCCTCGCGCTGAAGAGCGGATCGAAGACGAAGCTCTCCGGTTGACCGCCGGGCGACGCGACACCCGCATCGTCCGGCGCGATGTGAGCCGCGTGGCGGTGGTGCGTGCCGGGAGCGACAACACCTGGACGGTCGCTGTCTGGTTCAGGGACGGGGCGCAGATCCCGACGCCGTGGCACGTCGGCCGCTGCCTCCGACCGTGGTCCGGGGGGAGTACTCGTCACCCGCTGCGACGCCGCACTGCATACCGGGGTTACGGCCGGCCCCGCTTGGGTGCAACAGGCGTTACGACGGTTCGGCGGTCCCGCTTTTCGCGAAGGGCCCCAGGACTGACGCGGCCGGGTACAGATCAGGCGCCTGCGGCCCTACTGGGGTCGGGCTTGCGCATCCCTCCACCGCACGGTCGGCCTCCGCTGACACGCCGACATCCTTCAACCGGATTGCGCTTTTACGGGTTGCCGCAGAATTGTCCTGAGCTTGGCGGGGTCAGTCCTGCGTGGGTCACCGAGGTAGATCTCGTGGTGCAACCCCGCCTCCCGCAAGTTGTTGGCGGGGAGGTAATCGTGGTGCAGCCTGGTCAGGATCGGTGTCTCGTCGTCGTAAGGGCCGATGTGGAGGACCTGGGCGCTGGTGCCCTCGTGCAGCGTCTCTGTCCGAACGTCCGCAATGGCTTGAAGTTTCTTCTTGGTCAGGGCGGTGCGCTTGGCGTCTTCGATCATGCCGCCAGTAATCCAGTCGGGGACGTTGATGAGAAGTCTCCATCGCCAGTTGTCCTTGAGCCTGGCCAGAAAGTCGTCCATGTCGTCCGCCCACCACAGTCCCTCAAGTGGGCCCACGACGAAGTCCTTGCCAAGGTCGCCTTTGCTCGCGAACTTAGCGGTATAGGCGACCGCGTAGAGCGCCTCGACCGCGTGGCGGTACGCGGCGGTGGTGTTCGGGTCGCCGTGCCCGTCGATGGCGAGGAAATGGAGCTCGGGGATGTCGACGAGTTCCCAGTCAGTGTTCTTGGGCGAGTAGCACCTCTTGAACTGGCGCTTGACGTCGTACTTGGTAGGCATGCCGAGAAACCTTCCTGTGAGTACTGACTTCGGCTCGTCAAGGTGACGCTGGAACGTCGAGGGTGAGGCCGGTGCCCGCTGAAGCCATCGAGGGTGTCGGGCCGGTATTTGGTGGCGTTTGAGCCGGTTGTGAACGAGTGTATCCAGGCGGTCGAGGGCGACGACGGCGAGGTTGACCAGGCTGCGTTTGACGTGTGCCCACACGCCCTCGACGGGATTGAGGCCGGGCGAGTAAGCGGGCAGGGGGTACTCGACCGGGAACGGTGTTGGTCAGATCCCACCTCCAGCACCTACTGCATCGAGCTGGTGGCCGAGCACGACACCGGCAGGCGACGGACCGTCCGTCTCCAGGCCATGTCCGGCGGCACCTTCCGCACAGCCGTCGGCGACAAACACCTCGCCCATGCCGCCGCGCACCGGTGTGCCAGACCGACACCGCTCTCGCCGTCGCACCCCTTCCCCGGCCGTCCCGGTACTTCCCGAAGGAGCATGCCTCACACCTGCTCATCGCGACGGCCGGCGCGCTCCTGTCCGTGCCGTACCTGCTGGGTGTCGTCCCGCACTGGGCCGGCGTGCTGCTGGCTGTGGTCTCGGGGATCGTGGGGCTCTTCGCGGGGATGACGATGGGCGGAGTGGGCGTGGACCAGGAACCGTGGACCGTGAGCACGACGTCGCATCCGTCGCTGCGGTAGGAGCAGCCCGTCACAGACGGGCAGGTCTCAGATCGCGGCCGGCTCGCGCCGCGTCGTGCGCATGCATCAGCACACCGGCCCGCCCCGGACCGCTGGTCGGAAAGTCGGGGCTGGTCCTGTCACACCCCATGCACATTCCGATTCGGCGGCCGGTGCCCATTACCTCCCGAAATGGTGGACAAACGCTGCCGGGGAATTGACGGCAGCGTCGTCAGTGAGGGCGTTCCGGCAACCCTGATGTGACTGGTAACTCCGGTGCCTCCGGCTGGTCATGAACAGTAGCCTCGGGCCATGACCGTGGGCTCGGTGGCAGATTTTTACGACGAACTGGCCGACGACTACCACCTGCTCTATGCGGACTGGGACACCGGCATCCGCCGACAGGGGGAGGCTTTGGACGCCCTGATAGGCCAAGACCGCGCGGTGGTGCTCGACTGCTCCTGCGGCATCGGCACGCAGGCCATCGGCCTGGCGTTGCGCGGCCACTGCGTCACCGGGACGGACCTCAGCTCCCGCGCCGTTGCCCGTGCTGCCCGTGAGGCCGGCCACCGGGATGTGACGCTGCGCGCGGCTGCCGCAGACATGCGGCGCCTGCCGTTTCCCGATGCCCGATTCGACGCCGTCGTCTGCGCCGACAACGCGCTGCCCCACCTTCTGACGGAGCAGGATGTCCACGCCGCCCTGGCGGAGATGCGCCGTGTGCTGCGTCCCGGCGGCCTGCTGCTGCTCAGCACGCGCGCTTACGACGACCTGCTGCGCAATCGCCCCGCATCGGCGCTCCCACAGGTCCACCGGCCCGCGGACGGGGGAGAGCGGACCGTCACCTTCCAGCTCTGGCACTGGCACGAGGACGGCGAGCACTACGACGTGGAGCACTTCCAGCTCCTGCCCACGGGCGGAGAATGGCGTGTCAAGGTCCGCCGGACCGTCTACTGGGCGCTCGCCCGCGACCGGCTGACCGGCCTCGTGGCCGACGCGGGGTTCGTGGACCCCGAGTGGCGTATGCCGCAGGAGACAGGCTTCTTCCAGCCGCTGCTCACGGCACACGTCGGCGAGTAGGTGTCTCCACGCCACGCCGCGCTTCAAGAACTCGGCCGCGCGGTTCGAACGGTCTTCGCCTGCGGCTACTTGGGCAGCCCCGGTCTGCGCCGGGAGATCCACGGCGGGCTCCAGGACAAGGAGCACTGAGACCTCGATGCTCGCCTTGCACCGGCTCCAGTCCGCCCTCGTCCACGCCAACACCCTGCTGGTGCAGCAGGTCCTGGCCGAACCGGCGTGGGCGAAGAAGTTGAGCGACGAGGACCGGCGCGGCCTGACCGCGCTGTTCTGGTCCAGCGTCAACCCGTACGGCACCTTGCGCCTCGACATGGACAAGCGCCTCGACCTGGGGCCGGTCGCGGTCTGGCCGGCAGGGCCGGCTCCCTTCACCGCTGAGCGTCGCCGGACGCGCCCGGCACAGGTGACCGCGGCGACGTTCACAGCGGTAGCCGTCTCACCTCCGGCCGGCGACCGAGCCGGAGCTCCCTGGCGAGGTGAGAGATGCGGTTGTTCCGCGGCTGGGCCATGCGATGTCGTCAACGGCGAGAAACGGCTCGCCGGCCATGGTCGCGGGGGTTGCCCCGGTGAACGCCATGACGTCTCGATGCAGGTGGGACTGGTCGGCGTAGCCGGTGTCGGCGGCGACTTGGGCCGCGCCTTCACCCGCGACCAGGCGGTGGGCGGCATGGTCGAAGCGGACCAGCTTCACGGCGCGCTTGGGCGGCAGGCCGAGCTGCGACCGGAACCGGGACCACAGCCGCTTACGGCTCCACCCGACCTCGGCCGCGAGTCCGTCGACCCGGGTCAGGCCACGGCTGACGACGATCCGGTGCCAGGCCCAGGCCACCTCCGGGTCCACCGGCGGCCGCGCCTCATGCCGGCGGGTGAGCAGCGCGTCCGTCAACGCGAAGCGATCCTGCCACGACGAGAGATCGCCGATTTGCTCGCGGATCCGTGACGCCTCCCGGCCCCACAGGTCGCCCAGGGACACGACGGCGCCGTCGAGGTCGGCGGGGGAGGCGCCCAGAATCGCGCGTGCGATCACCGGGGACAGGCGCACCTGCACGCACTCGACGTTCTCTCCTCGCGCCTGAACCGCGCCTGCGGACCCGAGCCCGGGCCCGGCGACGATGCTTCCCCGCTGCTGCCGCCCTGCGGCACAGTCAAGGACGGGCGAACCGGTGCCGAACTCCAGGAGCAGCGTCACGGCCGGGTGCGGGACTATCCGGAGTGCTTCCAGGTCACGGACGCGGAACCCGGCCATGGTGACACCGGCCACCCGGCTGGGCCGCCGCGGGCATTCGACGTCCCACCTTGCCGCACCGTGCACGAAGGTCCGCATCAGCCCATGCTATGTGAGCCGGCTGAGGGGAACATTCGTCCAATCCACCGGCGCGTACCGGCGGAGACAGTGGGCTCATGACTGTTTCTGACGGCGGTCCGTACGCGAACGGCGGCGCCGAGGCCACCGAGAGTTCAGCCCTGTCGCTGGACGACGGCGACATCTACGTGTGCCAGGACGGCCCCCGCGACGCCCCCGCACTCCTGCTCATCCACGGGTCCGCATCCTCGACCCGCTCGTGGAACCCGATGGTTCCGCTGCTGACCGGCTCTCACCGCGTCATCCGGCTCGACCTGCTCGGGCACGGCCGGTCGGCCAAGCCGGCCGACCGCAGCTACGCCATCCCGGACCAGGCACGTCGGGCCGGCGTGGCGCTGGACCGGCTCGGCGTCGAGCACGCCGTGGTCGTCGGTCATTCCAGCGGCGGCGTGGTCGCCACCGCCCTCGCCGAACAGCGGCCCGACATGGTGACCGCGCTCGCGCTCGTCAACACCGGACCCAGCCTGGACGCCTTCATCGCACCGGAGTCCGCCGCGATCGGCCCCTCGCAGTGGCCGCCGACCGACGAGCAGCTCCGGCGGATGGCGAGCACGGGTTTCAGCCGCGCGGGCTACCAGATCCCAGAAGAACTCCTGGACGACGTGCGCGGTATGACCCACCACACGTTCACCACGACGATGCGGGCCACCCGCTCCTACCTGGAGCAGCGGGCGCTGCCGGATCGGCTGACGGTCCTGGGCAAGCCGCTACTGGTGATCTTCGGCGAGGACGACCGCAGATGGCGATCCTCATCCGCCTCCGATTACCGCGCCGTCCCGGGCGCGAAGGTCGAGTTGCTGCCCGGTCTCGGGCACTCGCCCCTGCTGGAGGATCCGACGCGGACCGCCGCCCCCCTGCTGGCCTTCACCGCGATCCACGCCGCACGGGTGGACTGAATGAAAGGGAGGGGTGCCATGCGGATTCTCGTCTCCGGCGCCAGCGTCGCCGGTCCGGTACTGGCCTACTGGCTCGCCAGGCACGGCTTCTCCGTCACCGTCGTCGAGCGCGCGCCGGCTCTGCGCAAGACCGGCGGCCACGCGGTCGACCTGTTTCGGCCCGCGATGAACATCTCGGAGAAGATGGGCGTGCTCCCGCATGTCGAGGAGCGGGCCACCGGCACGGACCGGATGACCGTCTACCGGGAGGGCTCACGGCGTCCCGTCCGGGCGGACCTCTCCAAGATCTTCAGCGCCGGCTCCGACCGGCACATCGAGATCATGCGCGACGACCTGAGCGAGATCTACTACGACGCCGCACGCGACGACGTCGAGTACGTCTTCGGCGACTCGATCACCGCGATCTCGCCCGACGGCGAGGTGCGGTTCGAGAACGCCGCGCCGCGCCGCTTCGACCTCGTCGTCGGCGCGGACGGGCTGCACTCCAACGTGCGCCGCCTCGTCTTCGATGAGGAGTGCCGCTTCAACGCCTTCATCGGGGCCTACCTCGGGGTGCTGACCCTGCCGAACGTCTCCGATCTCGACGGCGAGCTCCTCATCCACGTCGGCGTCGGCCGCACTGCCGGCATGTACGGCGCGCGGCACCTCGGTGACGCGCGGCGTTGTTCCTGTTCCGGAGCGAGCGCGAACTCGACTACCACCACCGCGACGTGCCCCGGCAGAAGGAACTGCTGCGTGGTGCGTTCGCCGGCATGCACGCCCAGGTGGACCGCTGGCTGGACGAACTCGACCGCACCCCGGCGTTCTACTTCGACTCGATCACCCAGCTCCGCATGGACACCTGGTCCCGGGGGAGGGTGACGCTCGTCGGCGACGCGGGCTACTGCCCCGGTCCGGCCGTCGGCGGCAGCACCAGCCTGGCCGTCGTCGGCGCGTACGTCCTCGCCGGAGAGCTGGCACGGGCGGGCGGCGACCACGAGCGCGCCTTCCCCGCCTACGAGCGCGCGATGGCGGAGCACGTGCGCGGCAGCCGCGAGGTCGCGCTGAGCGCGGCGAAGACCCTGATCCCCACATCCCGCCTCGGCGTGTGGGGACTGGCCCAGGGCGCCCGCCTGATCTCCGCCCTGCCCGCGGGCCCCAGCCGCGCCCTCGTCCGCCTCACCACCAAGAGCGCACGCCTCTACAACTCCGTGACCGTCGACGACTACTCGCCGTCGCCCGCCGCATCAGGAGGTCGGGGCGGCCTCGCGGGCGACCGCGGAGGTGGCCTCCGGGCGGAGTGAGGAGTGCTCGCCGCCCTGCTGTCGCCCCGGCGTGCGGAATGGTCAAGAAGTAGCCCAACGAACGCCCGCGACGTTGTTATGGCGTCGATCGGCCTGGGCGGGTGTGTTTCATCCGTGGCCCCAGCCCTGCTCAGGGTCCTCGCTCTAGTGAAGAGCTCGACGGCTCCGGCTGATCGGGAGGTGATCCTGGACATGGCTCGAACCACGGCAAAGTACGGCGCCCCGAAGCGACACGGCAGGGGCTGGAACACCGGCCCTCTTGTCGAAGCGCTCCGGCGCCGCGTATGTCCCAGACGTCTCCCCAGCCCCCGCCTGGATCGGCCCAACAGCCAACTCACATGGCTATTACGCGTACTCCTCCCGCGCGATCCGGTTCCATCTGCGTCGGCGCAGGATCCGGGCGGTGATCCCGCAGCCCGCCGACCCGACCGCCCACCGCAAACGCCTCGGCAGCCGCGGCGGCAGGCCACCGGCCTTCGACCGCGAGGCGTGCAAACAGCGGAAACTCTCCTGAAGTCCGGGGACGTGCTCATCACGGTGCCGGGAGCCGGCGTCGGCAAACCTTCGGAAAAGCTTGAATCCGCCTAGGACCAAAGGTCGGTGGCGCCCAGAGTGTGGCGTGGAGATGATCGGGAGACGCAGGGGGTGTGATGGCCACGCGCTTCGCAATCCTGGGGACCATCGAGGTTCGGCGGAACGGGGTCCCGATCGACGTGGGGCACGGGATGCAGCGGCGAGTGCTGGCGGCGTTGCTCGTCGACGCGGACCGGGCGGTGTCGGCCGACGCGCTGGTGGACCGGGTGTGGGGGGAAGCCGAGCCGACGTACGGCCGCCGGAAGCTGTACGGATACGTCTCCCGGCTGCGGCGCGCACTGGCGGCCGACGGCACGGCCATCACACGGGAGCGGGGCGGCGGCTACCGGCTGGCGGTCGAGCCCTCGGTGGTGGACGCACACTGCTTCCGCGATCTGTCGGGCCGGGCCCGGAAGGCGGGCAGTGACGAGCAAGCGGAGGCTCTGTGGCGGGAAGCCTTGGCGCTGTGGCGGGGCAGCGCGTTCGCCGGGGTGGACACCCCATGGTTCAACGCGCAGCGCCACCTCCTCGACGGCGAGTGGCTGGCCGCCCAGCTGGAGCTGGTCGATGTGCGGCTGCGCCTGGCGCAGCACGATGGGATGATGAGCGAACTGGCCGCCCGGGCCGAGGCGTATCCGTTCGACGAACGGGTGATCGGACAGTTGATCCTGGCCCTGTACCGGTGCGGACGGCAGGCCGAAGCGCTGCAGGTGTACGAGCGCGCCCGGCGGCGACTCGCCGACGAGCTGGGTGTCGACCCCGGCGCGGCGTTGCGGCGGCTGTACGAACGGATCCTCGCCGGCGCCCCGGAGCTGGCCGTGCCCCGTCCCGCTGCACCGCCCGCCACCACGAAACCGGTCGGCAAGAGCGGCACGGTGGTGAACCCGCCGATGGCACGCCAGCCCGTACCCCGGCTCCTCCCGGCGGACCTGTCACTGTTCGTCGGCCGGGAGCACGAGGTGGACGAGGCTCGTCGGCTGCTTGGCGAAGAGCGGCCCGGTCCGGTGACGCTGCTGGTCACCGGCCCCGCCGGAGTGGGCAAGACTGCCTTTGCCGTACGTACGGGGCACCTGCTCGCCTCCCGCTTCCCGGACGGTCAGCTCCATGCGGATCTGCGGGGCTTCGGCGACGAGCCAGCCGAGCCGTTCACGGTCCTCGGCACCTTCCTCCGCGCGCTCGGCATCCCCGGCGGTACTGTGCCCGCGGAGCTGACCGGCCGCGTCCATCTCTACCGCACCCTGCTGGCAGGGCAGCAGATGCTCGTCGTCCTGGACAACGCCGCCAGTGCCCAGCAGGTGAGTGACCTCCTGCCAAGCGGCGTGCGCTGTGCCACCATCATCACCAGCCGGACGACCATGGCGGAACTGGGCGGCCGCCGGCTCCCCCTGGGCGTACTGGCCCCCGCGACGGGGCTCGACCTGCTGCGCGAGATGCTGGGCCGGGACCGGACCGACGCGGAGTCCGGGGCGGCCCGCTCCATCGTGGAAACCTGCGGTGGCCTTCCCCTGGCGGTATGGGTCGCCGGTGCGCGGCTGGCCGCCCGACCGCACTGGCCTCTGGCCAAGGTGGCGCGCGCCCTCGCCGACGAGCAGCGCAAGCTCGACGAGTTGGCCGTCGGCCACATCGCCGTACGGGCCAGCCTCGAACTGACCTACCAGCAGATGGCCGCGGCTACGCAGCACGCTCTACGGATGATCGCCCTGCTGCCCGGACCGAGCTTCGCCGCCTGGGCGCTGGCCGCGCTGCTGGACGCGGGCCTGTCCGAGGCGGAGGCCGTCCTCGACGACCTGGTCGAGGTACACCTGGTGCAGATCGGTTCGGCGAACGCCACCGGAATCCGCTATCAACTGCACGACCTGGTACGGATGTTCGGCAGGGAGCGAGCGGAGCAGGACGTCCCGGAACGGGATTGTACGGCCGCGCTCACCCGGTTGCTCGGCGCGAGCCTGCACCTCGCCGACCTCGCTGCGGACACCCTCAGCGTCGACTTCCAAGGCATCTCACAGCTGGACCTGGCCTCCTGGCGGCTGGCCGCGGCCGATCAGCTGCTCGCCGATCCGCTGGCCTGGTTCAACGACGAACGCCAGTTCCTTATCAACGTGGCAGAGCAGGCACTGGACGGAGGGGAGGGCGTCGCGCCCGCCGCCGGGCTTGCCACCGCCCTCACGACCCTCTTCCAGGTCGGCAGCCACTTCGATGATTGGGAGAGGCTCCAGAACCGGGCGCTCAAGGCGGCCCTGAGCAGCGGCGACCGGCACAGCGCCGCGAAGGTCCACCGTTGCCTCGGCGAACTCACCACCATCCTCGACCGCTATCCGGAAGCACTGAACCACTTCGAGCAGGCCCTGCTGCTCGCCGAGGGTCAGGGGCCCACCTATCGGGCCAGTGCCACGGCCGGGCTGGCCTATGTGCACCGGCTCCTCGGCCAGTACTCCTCCGCCGTGCTCCATTTCGAAGAGGCCGCCGAGCTCGCCGAATCGGCAGGCAACGTCAACTGCCTCGTCTACGCGACCAATGGCCTCGGCGTCATCGACCTCGAGCAGGGACGTGTTGAGGCCGCCGTCGCGCGGTTCACGAAGTGCCTGCGGGTCAGCCGGGTCGCAGGCTACCGGCCGGGGGAGGCCCAAGCCCTGCGATGTCTTGGCCAGAGCCATCGCGCACTCGGCGCCTATCCGGCCGCCGCCGACGCCTACCGGCGAGCCGCCGCGATCAGTGAGGACCTCGGCGACCGCCTCAGCGCCACACACGCCACCTGCTGGCTCGGGGACATCCTGGTCCGGCAGGGCGAGCATGGAGAAGGACGACGCCTGCTGGCCCGGAGCCTGTGGACCTACCGGGAATTCGGCAACCTCTGGGGCGAGGCGGCGACACTGTATGCGCTCGCCGAGGCACAACTCGCAGTGGGCCGTTCGGTACCCGCCCGCAGGCGCGCCGAAGCCGCCGTCAGGCTCTGGAGGCAGATTGGCTCCAGCAGGTGGCTGGCCGTCGGCCTCGACACCCTGGCCGAGGCACACGCCCTGGCCGGGGATCACACGGCCGCGGCTCGTGCCCGCGACGAGGCCGAAGAGGTACGGACGGCTTGAGCCGACGACCCCGCCCAAGACCCAATCATGCTTGCAATCGCCACGGCCCTAACAACGATGACGAGGGGATGGACGGGTACATCACCCTCACTTCCCGTGCGTTCACCAACCGGCCCACTCTGCGCGGCGCCCGGGCCGTCCTGACTGCGACCACCACACTCAGGTGCGACGCCGCAGCCGGGCTCTACATCGTCTACCGGCATGATGTGGACCAGGGCCAAGGACACTCCGGCAACTGCTGCACCACGGGGCCGAGATCGCCCTGCTGCGCGACCTCTTCCGCGCCCGATCGCACCGACCCCCGCCACCGGCGGTTGACGCGCCGCGGCAACCAAGTCTCGCTTCAGGGAGAGACCCGTGTGAGGCGGCGGCGGAGTTCTGCCGCCCGTGGCCCGGGGGGACTTCGCGTCCAGAGGGCAGTGGCGCCACCCACCCACATGTGATGATCTCGGCCGTGGCTGGTGTGATCACGGCGTCGCAGCCGTCTTGGACAGCCTCCTTCACCGGACTGAGCCCGCGCTGCTTTGCCAAGCTGGTGGCTGCCCTGCGCCGTGAAGGTGCGGACCCGGTTCCGCAAAGGCCGGCCGTGGAGCCTGCCGCCTCAGGACCGGGTGCTGCTGGTGGCCGCCTACTGGCGCACGAACGTGACCATGCGGCAGCTCGCCCCGCTCTTCGGCGTCTCGGAGTCATCCGCGGACCGGATCATCGATCACCTCGGTCCCCATCTTGCACTCCGGGTCTGAGTGACCTGGGCCTGCGGCCGCCCGGTGGCGGAGGCGGGGCCCGTGAGGGCGGAGCGAGTGACGCTTCCTACGCCGGTCCCAGTCCGGCGATCCGGGCTAGTCGCCGGTACGAGTCCACCAGCGCTGTTCGGTCGTACGTGCTGGTCGTGACGAGCACCTCCTGTGCCCCGGTCTCCTTGAGCAGTCCCTCCAACTCGTGCGTCACCTGCTCCTCGGTGCCCGCCATGTGACCGACGAGCCCGGCCTCGTAGAAACCGCGTTCCTTGGCGGTCATGGTCAAGGACCCGACGCGCTCGGCCGACGGCAGAGGCGGGAAGGTGCCGTGGGTCCGCGCGTGCGCCATCGACCACGCCTCGGGAAGCAGGATCTGGTGGGCGTCCTGCGGCGTGTCCGCCACCACGACCGTGCCGGAGACGACGACATACGGCTCGCTCGCCCACTCGGAGGGCCGGAAGATCTGCCGGTAGCGCTCGATGCCACGCAGCATCCTCTCGCGGTTTCTCAAGTCCCCGATGACCAGGGGCAGCCCGGCGCGGGCGGCGATCGCGGCGCCCTCGCCCATGGCCAGCACGAAGGGCGGCACGGTCAGGCCCTCCGGGGGCCGTGCGTGGACGCCGGTGGCGGAGGTGCCCCGGAACCACCCCAGAAGCTCGGCTAGTTGGCCGGCGAAGTCGTCGGCGTCGTCCTTGTCGCGGCCGAGCGCCTTGCGCACCCCGTCGGTGAAGCCGACGGAACGGCCGAGGCCCATGTCGATCCGACCAGGGAAGAGCGCCTCCAGCACGCCGAACTGCTCGGCCACGATGAGCGGCCGATGATTGGGCAGCATCACGCCGCCGGTCCCCACCCGGATGCTCCGGGTGGCGGCTGCGACGGCCGCGGCCAGCACTGTGGGCGCGGAGCCGGCGACGCCGGGCACTCCGTGGTGCTCGGAGACCCAGAACCGGTGGTACCCGAGCCGCTCCGTCTCCTGGGCAAGTCCCACGGTGTCCCGCAGGGCGTCGGTGCCGTCGTGCCCCTCGCGCGTGCGGGAGCGGTCGAGCACGGAGAATCGGGTTTCTGCGATTGGTGAACTCACAACGTTTTCAACACCCGGGAGAGCGTGGGATTCCCTGGCGCCCCGGCCTCAGCCGCCGGAGACGTTCACGGTGAGGAGGCGCAGCAACTGTTTGGCGGTGGCGTCTTGCCGGGGGAGACAGGCCCATGGCGTCGCCGACGGCGAGGGGAATCGTGCGCGCCCTCTCCCGTGGCCGGGCCCCGGCGTCGGTGACCGGCATGACGCTGGGTTGGCGAAGATCTTCCTGACCTTTGATGTGGAGGCTAGCGAGCCGACCCCGGGATCGAACCGGCTCCCGTTCAGCGCAGACGCAGCACCGGCGGCGTGCGGGCGCGGTCGGCACCCTGGCACAGGCGGCCTTCGATGCCTCCAAGAAGGTGGCGAGCACCGAGTACGGTGACATCACCCTGAGGTCGGAAAGTGGCTCACGGCCATCCAGGGCATCATCACGCGGAGCCGCGCGGCGGCGCACCCTGTGCCGGACGAGACAGTGGTAAGCGGGCACGCCACGCACTTGCCCGGCACCGGCGGTGGTGACCGTCAGCGCCCGTCGTCGGCTACGACCTGAGCGGCCCCCATTTCGTTACCCGGGCCGCGAACGCCGTCCCTGCCCGGGTCAGGGCGCCAGCACAACTCTGCCGAACACCTCCCTTGCGTCCATCTGGCGGTGGGCCAGCGCCGCCTGGTCCAGAGGCAACACCTCGTGCACGACCGTGCGCAGGTCCCCGTGGGCAGCATCGGCGAACTGGGACGACCGCACGGTCTGCCGGTCGGGGCCGGGCACGGTGTCAGAGCTGAGAGTGGCGAACGACAACGACCTGCGGAAGGCGTCCATCAGCCGCATGCCGAAGTCCGCCGGCGGCTGCCCACCGACCACACCGACAGCCACAAACCGCCCGTTGGAGTTCAACTTGTCCAGGAAAAGTGGAAGCTGGGGACCCCCCACGACATCGATCACCACGTCGAAGCCCACCGGTGTGTCCGGGCCGCCCTCGCCGGAGCGGTCAAGGACATGGGTCGCGCCCAGGTCTCGCAGGCGGGTGCCACGTTCCACAGACGAGGTGGTGACCGCCACCGCACTCGCGCCGTGCCTGGCTGCGAGCTGGACCGCCGTGATCCCGATGCTGCCCGCCGCACCGCGCACGAGCACCGTCTCGCCGGGCGTGAAGCGGGCCCGTTCCAGGGCGAAGTGGGCGACCACGCCGGAGCCGCCGAGGGTCACCGCGTCGGCGTCGGTCAGATCGTCGGGCAGCGCGAGGACGTCCTCGACCGCGGCGATGGCCTGCTCGGCATACCCACCGGACAGGCCGGTGAACGCCCACACCCGCCGCCCGATCCACGAGTCGTCCACGCCCTCTCCCACCGCGGCGACCCTCCCCGCGACCTCGCTGCCGAGGAGATGGCCCTCCCGGAAGCCGTAGGCGGCAAGCGTTCCCCGGCGGATCGCGGCGTCCACGCCACCTACCCCGATCGCCTCCGTGGCGATCTTCACCTGCCCCGGGGCAGGAACAGGCGCGGGTACATCGACGACCTCCAGGCCATCGGGGTCGCCGAACGTCCTGATCACGACGGCTTTCATCTCTGCTCCTCGAGTCGGTGGAGGGACGGATCGCAGCTGCTGCGGCCATGGCCGACGAGTCCGCCCTGACAGCCGAGCGTCACCGGCGAGGTGCAGGGACGGGGCGGCAGCACCGCCATCGGACCGTAACGGACGCCCCCGTCCGCTTGGCTAAAGTGAGAAACGATGACCCACCAATTGCCTCAGACGGTGCGCTCCGACGCCCGCGACAACCGGGCCCGCATCCTGGACGCCGCCCGCGCGGTTTTCGGCGAAGAGGGCCTGAGTGCGCCCATGCGCGAGGTCGCCCGGCATGCGAGCGTCGGCCCCGCCACGCTGTACCGGCACTTCCCGACCAAGCAAGCACTGATCGTGGAGACCTTCACCGAGCAGCGGCGGGCCTGCCAGGCCGCCGTCCGCGACGCCCTTGCGGACTCCGACCCGTGGCACGGATTCCGGAGCCTGATCGAGCGGATCTGCGAACTCCACGCGCACAGCCGGGGATTCGCCGACGCCTTCATGACGGCCTTCCCCGAGGCCATGGACTTCACCGCCGACCGAGAGCAAACTCTGCGCGCGGTCGGCGAACTGGCTCGCCGCGCCCAGAAGACCGGCCAACTGCGTCCCGGCTTCGTCATCGACGACCTGATCCTCATGCTCATAGCCCACCGGGGCCTCCAAGACACGCCGCATGCCGCCCGGGCCACGGCCTCCCGCCGCTTCGCCGCCTACGTGATCGAGGCGTTCCGCGCCGTACCAGAGACGGGAGCGCCTACGCCGCTGCCGCCAGCACCACGCCTTCAGCTCACGCACTCGCCCCGCACGCTATAGATCCGTCACCTGGAGGTTCGTCAATCCTTGCAGACAGACAGCCTTGTCGGGTCCCTGTCGCAGCCAGGTTGGAAAGGGCTCATTGATGGTGACGCAGGCGGGGCTGTAGCGGAGCCTGTGCAGCAGCCGCCAGGACTTCAGGGTGGCCCTCGCTTATTCCGTAAAACCAGAGGCACCACGCGACGTCCAGTACCGCCTACACCGCCGTGCTCGATGCCCGCAGGGCGACCGCCGAGCATCTCGCGAAGCTGCTGCGCGAACACCGCGAGCGGCTCGACACCCGCAAGGGCACCCGTGCGGTGGGCGTCTCCAGACAGGCGGTGCTGGTGCTGCGCTGGTTCGTCGACGGCACCCGGCTGGTCCAACTCGCCCGGGACAACGGCATCTCGATCCCCACCGCCTACCGCTACCCGCACGAGGGACTGACCGTTCTGGCCGACCACGCGCCCGATCTGTCCATCGCAGTGGAGCGCGCGGCAGCGGCCGGTTACACCCACCTCAACCTGGATGGGACCGTGATCCGCACCGACCGCGTGGCCGCCGCCGGCCCCAACGGAGCGGACCTGTGGTGGTCCGGGAAACACAAGCAGCACGGAAGGAACGTGCACGTCATCTCGGCCCTGGACGGCTGGCCGTTGTGGGTCTCCCCGGTCCGGCCGGGCCGGGAGCACGACACCACCTGCGCCCGCGCCCATGGCCTGGTCGACGCCCTGAACCGGCTCGCCGTCACCCTGGGCATCCCCACCCTGACCGACCTCGGCTACGAGAACGTCGCAGACGGCTTGCGACACCCGGTCACAGCACAAGGGCTACCGAGAAGGGTTCATTGCGATAGGAGTCCTTGCTGGACGCTCCAGTAGCGACCGCTCCAGGGAGCTGGGGCGCATCGCGCCACCTGCCGTGCGGTTGTCTCGGCGCCAGATACTGGTTCTGGCTCACCGGCGCATGGCACTGCGCATCAGTTCCTCGAGGGCACGTTCACCTGTGGGTGTCTGCGCCCCATTGCGCAGTCCTCGGCCCAGCAATTGCTGAACAGCAGGCAAAGCAATCTGAGCGGCCCACGCCTCGTTCTCGCGGAGGAGTCCGTCCGTGATGTGTTCGGCAGGCAATGCGCGCTTGGCCGCTTCGATGACGCCATCGGGCAGGGCAGCGATATTGCGGACAATACGGTCGACGTACTCATCGAGTTGGTCGGCTGGCAGAGCCCGGTTGATCCAGCCGTAAGACGCTGCGGTCTCGGCATCGAACAGGTCTGCGGTGAGCACCACCTCCAGCGCACGGTTGCGGCCCACGCGGTCACGGAGGTACTGCGTTCCGCCTCCGCCGGGGACGATGCCCATGAGCGCTTCGATCTGGCCAATTCCGGCGGTCTCGGCAGCGGCGAATGCCATGTCCGCTGCGGCTACGAATTCCGCCCCGCCTCCGCGGGTCTTCCCGGCGAGCTTCACGATGGTCACCTGGGGCTGATGGCGGAGGAGCTCGCCTACGGCCTGGAAGACGTTAACGTCCGTCGGCGCCGACGCAGCGAGCTGCTCCAGAACGTCCATGCTCTCCCCGATCCGCATGTCCACATGAGCGAGGAAGAACTCCGGGTTGGCGCTGGAGAAGACGATCACCCGGACCGACGAATCGCCCCTCAAGGCGTCCAGTGCCGTGCGGAGCTCGCGCATCATCGTCGCGTTGAGCACGTTCACCGGCGGGTTATCGAGGACGATCCGGGCGACGCCGTCTTCGATGCCCACGTGCAGAGTCGAGTAGACATTGGTGGTCAAGAGGCTCTCCATCAGTTACCGATAGGTGTGTAGGTTTGCAATGCATACCTACCGTCGGCGACGCCTCTGAGACCCGTCAAGAACGCACTCTGGGAGAACCAAGGATCATGAGGGATACCGACCCGCACGGCCCTGAAGCGGGAACACACATCGCTTTCCGGGCGGACTGCCCCAGCCGGCCGATCCTCGACCAGATAGCAGACAAGTGGTCAATGATGGTCATGGCGCTTCTGGAGCGGCCGATGCGGTTCAACGAGCTGAAGCGCCGCTTGGAAGGTGTGACGCAGCGGGTCCTCACTCAGACACTGCGCCGTCTTGAGCGAAACGGCATGATCCAGCGGAAAGTACTGCCGACCTCACCGGTCGGCGTCGAGTACTCGCTCACGGCGCTGGGTGAGTCCCTGCGCGAGCCTTTCGGGCATCTTTACAGCTGGACTGTCGAGCACAGCGAGGAAATCCAGAACTGCCAGCGGGCGTACGACAGCAGGACTGACACATAGCCGCCTGCTCAATCATCCATAGACATGTGATCTGAGGCCGGGCCTCTGGTCTGGTGCGGTTGGCGAGCGCGGTCTGGGCCAGCAGGGTGAGCGCTGCCCGAGAGCCGGCGTCGGCCGTGGGCGTGCACCGTGATGGTTCGGAATGATCTTCGAGGTGGTTGGACCACTCCGGAACCGATGATCCGGGGACGCGAGGTGGTGCGGCCGGCCGAAGCCGTGGGAAGTCGACGACGAGCTGTGGGCGGTGATCGAGCCGCTGCTGCCCAAGATTGGGCGCCGGACTCGGCACGCCGTGCGCAAGCGGCATCCGGACCGGCTGGTCTTCCAGGGCATCCTGTTCGTTCTGCCCACCGGGATCGCCTGGGAACATCTACCGCAGGAACCCGGCTTCGGCTCGGGCACAGGAACCGCCCCCTCACGCGCACGAAGTCCCCGGAGGGCGGTCCGTGCAGGTAGAGCACGGGCAGCACTTCGGCGATCATTGCCAGGACGCCTGGTCGGGATGGGACCGGACACCCCGTCCGGCGGTGAAACAGCGAAGATGGGTAAGGACGTCCGGTCCAGGGACGGCCGGCAAACCTACGCCCGCTCCCCGCGGCGCAACCGCGCGATCCTGCTGGGCCGTGTGGTGATCGATGTCGCCAGTCACGGTCAGCACGCGGATACCGCTGGTGGCGATGGACGCCACCGACAGACGGCCGGGCGCATGCGCTTTGTCGGAGTCCGCCACGCTTGCCTCAACGCTGTCGGAGTACTAACGGACCGGTTCTGCCGGCAGGCTGATGTGCATAGTACGGGGAGCGCCTGTGCGGTTGGGCCGGGCGGGGCAGGCAGGGCGTGGGGTATGAGCCGGGCGGGTAGACGCCGGGGGTGAAGGGTGAGGGCGGCCTTGGTGGAAGCAGTAGCTGTGGGTGAGGAGGGCATCCCGCCGGAGGCTGAGCCGGTCCAGACCGCGATAGCGCTGGAGGGCGATGGCAGCTGTATCGCTGAGGCGCGCCACGTGGCCTCCCGGTTCCTGGCTGCCGCGCAGGCGGAGCACGGGCTGCCGGTGTCGGCCCGTGCCATGGATCTCACCCGGCTGGTGGTGAGCGAACTGGTCACCAACGCCCGCAAGTACGCGCCGGGCCCGGTGCTGATGGAGCTGCGGATCGTCGGTGGCCTGGTCGAGGTGACGGTGTGGGACGGTGATCCGGTGCTGCCGGTGGCGCGGGCAGCGGATCCGGGCCGGGTGGGTCAGCACGGCCTGGAGATTGTGATGGCCGTCGCCCAGGGTCTCGAGGTGGCGCGGGAGCCGGTGGGCAAGCGCATCACCGCCCGCATCGCCCTGCCGGACGACCCCGGCGGCGGCATCGCTGGACGCTCGCCCCTGTAGGACAACGGTCCCGGTCAGCTGTCCAGGCGGTGAGCGGGTGGCGTGGCGGGCGAGAGCGGCGTGCAGTTCGCCCAGCGGCAGGCCGGGAAGGGCGGCACCCTGACCGTGCTTGATGATCTCTTCGGCGATCGCGGACAGTTTGATGTTGGTGTGCTGGGAGATCCCCCGCAGCACGGTGAACCCCTGGCCCGGGGGATCGGCCCAGGACGGTCAGCACGCCGATGGCCTGGTCGACGACGGCGTGCGAGGCGAGCGCCTGGGCAACCAGGCTCACCGCGGACGGACCTCCGGTGTTTCACGACGACCCTGCGCCCTGGCACCCCCGGCGCTCGAGCCTTCGTACGCCGACGGCTCCCAGGTAGCCCCATCGCGGTGCACTCCTGTGATCAGGGCAGCGTGGGAGCGGGGTGGCATCGGGGTGTCTTGACCAGGATTTTCAGAGACACTTCTCACGGTGGTCGCCGGCATCGCTTCCTAGCACGTGGCAGCCGCGGCCGGTTACCGACAGCGGTCGCAGTTGCGGGGCATGAGCTGCACATGCCTGGGTACGCGGCCGGTCGTCGGCCCGTAGCGGGGTTGACAGCGGGCAGCGATAGGGGAGGGAAGCATCATGGCGACAGTGACTGCGGCGAAGACTGACACGGACGTAGCCGGCCTGCCGGAGGTCGCCGACCCCTCCAGGGTTGCGCCGAAGGACGCACGTGAGCTGTCGCGGCTGTTCTTCGACCAGATGGCGGTGCTGGAGGAGGGCACACCGGAGTACCAGTACGCGCGTAACACGCTGATCGAGATGAACATGTCCCTCGTCCGCTTCGCGGCCGGCCGCTTCCGCAGCCGTGGGCCGGAGGAGATGGAGGATATCGTCCAGGTCGGCATGATCGGACTGATCAAGGCCATCGACCGGTTCGAGCTGTCCCGCGAGGTGGAGTTCACCTCCTTCGCCATCCCCTACATCGTCGGCGAGATCAAGCGGTTCTTCCGCGACACCACCTGGGCCGTGCACGTGCCCCGCCGGCTGCAGGAGGCCCGTGTCCAGCTAGCCCGCGCCACCGAAGAACTCCGCAGCCGCCTGGGCCGCACCCCGACGGTGAAGGAACTCTCGGAGCTGATGAGCCTGCCCGAGGAAGAGGTCCGCGAGGCCCGCCTGGCCTCCAACGGCTACACCTCCACCTCCCTGGACGCGGCGATCAGCACCAGCGAGGACGGCGAGAGCGCCCTGGCCGACTTCATCGGCAGCGACGACCAAGCCCTCGAGCTCGTGGAGGACTTCCATGCCCTCGCCCCGATGATCGCCGCACTCGACGAACGAGACCGGCAGATCATCCACATGCGCTTCGTGGAGGAGCTCACTCAGGCACAGATCGGCGAACGCCTCGGCGTCTCCCAGATGCACGTATCCCGCCTGCTCTCCCGCACCCTCGCCCAGCTGCGCGAAGGCATGCTCAGCACCCGCTGACCGCAACAGGCGCCCGGGTACAGTCGCTGCGTCCTCGGCATCGTCTTGCACGTCGTCGGTTTCGTCACCGGCATATCCATTCTGTGGACCATCGGCATCATCCTTGCCGTCATCGGCGTCGTGCTGTGGATCCTGGGCTCGGTTGGCCACGCAGTCGCCGGTCGTCGGCACTACCGGTGAGGATTGCTGAAAGGGAGCTGTAGCCGCTTGGGCCGGTGACACGAGCACTCACTGTTGCCGGCCCTGGTCGGCGATGTGCCGAGCGGAGGCGCGGGCCTGGTCGCCGCGCTGTGCTGCCTCTTCGGCGCCTTGCTTGAGGTTCTGCGCCGGGCGGCCGGAGACGGCGCAGACAAGGGCGATAGGCCGTTCCCCTCCCCAGACTCGCCTCGCCGCTGAGGATCGCGGGCCGCACGCGGTTGCTTCGATGAATGTGGCCTAGCGGGCAGGACGCGGGCGCCTCGGGGATCGAGCGCCCGCTGAGGTGCTCGCGCCCGGGCCGCCGCGCGTGCCGCCGTCAGTGCGGCGACCAGCGGGAGACGTCGGTGGGGGAGAAGTCGGGGCGAGTGCGGTGCCGGCGCGCCGGGTGGTGGCACCGGCCGGCGCTGTCCCGGGCGGCGTCGACGTCGACTTCCGCGACCAGGTCGGGCTGCTCCAGGGTGACGTTCAAGGTCTCCTTCGTTCCCCACCCTGCCGAGAACGTCCAGCCCGTCCACGGGTGCCCGCTGGCGGCGGGGCCAGCAGACCGGCGAAGGTGGCGGCAGCCGCCTTGGAGAGGATGATGCTGAGGCCGGTGTGCTGCGGCAGGTGCCCGTCGGCATCGAGATGACCCAGCAGCAGACTGCGGGGCGCGGCGAGAGAGCTGGTGACGGCGCCGACGATCGCGGGCAGCTCCGCGCACCGCCGACCAGCCCGATACCACCACGGCGTTGACGTCACCGGCGGGGGCAGGCGGCCCCGGTCGACGACGACCATGCGACAGCGCTGCGCGAGGCCTACGACGGGGAACGGGGAGGGTGTGAGTGTTCGGCCGTGGATCGTGGATGACGACTTGTGGGCGCTGGTCGAGCCGTTACTGCCGCCCTGGCCGTCGATGAGGTCCCCGGCAACGCGGGATGCCTCCGGTCAGGCCGCAGGTCGGGGCCGCATTCCTAGTGGTTGCGGTGTGCCTGCCTGGCAGGTCCGCCTCGCTACTCGTACCTGTGTTTGGTCTAGGGGGATGGGGGCTACTCGCTCATGCGAGCCTGCGTCCCGGCGAGGGACGGTGCCGACGGGACCGCGCGGAGACAGATGACAAGGGGTTGGTCGCGATGACCGTGGCGACACAGCAGGGCGGCGGGGGCGGTTCCAGTGGCCTCTACGACGTTCTGGAACTCATTCTCGACCGCGGGCTGGTGATCGACGCGTTCGTGCGGGTCTCCCTCGTCGGTATCGAGATACTCAAGATCGACATACGGATCGTGGTCGCCAGTGTCGACACCTACCTTCGCTTCGCCGAGGCGTGCAACCGCCTCGACCTGGAAGCGGGGCCGCGCAAACCGGCCGGGCTTACCGAACTCACGGGACAGCTCACGGAGTCCGGCGCCCGCGGCAAGACCAAGGGAGCCCTGTCCGGCGCCGCGCAGACGATCTCCGATGCCTTCCAGCAGGCACGTGACGAGGGCCGGGAGCGTCAGGGCGACGACCGGGCCGCGCGCGGGAGAGGGGAATGAGAGATGAGCACCTACGTCTACGGGATCATCCGCGCCTCGCGCTCGCCCCTGCGACAGGACCTGGACGGCATCGGAGACCCCCCGCGGCCGGTACGCGTGCTGCGCCAGGGCGAGCTGGCGGCGATCGTCAGTGACGCCCCCGAGGAGCTGCGGCCCAAGCGCCGTGATCTGCTGGCCCACCAGCGTGTACTGGACGAAGCCGGAGCGGGCGGCGTGGTGCTGCCCATGCGGTTCGGCAGCGCCTCTCCGGACGACGACACGGTGACCACGGTGCTCGCCGAGCGTGCGGAGAACCTGCTCGAGCGGCTGCGGGCGCTGGAGGGCACAGCGGAGTACAACCTCAAGGCCAACCACGACGAAGAGGCCGTGCTCCGCCTGATACTGGCGGACAACGACGACATCCGGTCCCTGGCGGAAGCGAACCGCGCGGCCGGTGGCGGCACGCAGGAGCAGAAGATCCGTCTCGGGGAGATGATCGCTGCCGCCGTGCAGGCCCGCGAGGCAACTGACGCGGGGCTGCTTCAGCAGGCGTTGGAGCCGATGGCCAAGGCAGTCAGCGCCGGGCCGCAGAGCACCGGCTGGCTGGCCAACCTCTCTTTCCTGGTGGACCGCGGCTCAGCGGAGCAATTCCTGGCCGCGGTCGACGAGCTCCGCCAGCAGCACCCTCACCTCGAGCTGCGTGTCAACGGCCCGCTGCCGCCCTACAGCTTCGTCGACACCCCCTCGTCCCAGCAGGCCGAAGGCGGTACCGCGGAAGCGTTCGGAGCCGCGACAGCCCAGCCGAACAGGTAAGGAGTTGCGATGCCTCAAGCAACGAACGCCTCTTCGTCACGGTAGGCCCCGCGAGGATTCGGGTCGTGTCGCGCCCGGCGCGCGTGGCCCCGACTAGGCCAGTGGGCGGGATCAGGCGCGGCGCGCGGCGGGTGAGCCAGGCGCTGGTCAGGCCGATGGCGGCGCCGGTGGCTACGTCCCGCCGCGCCGTGAGCGTACCGAGGGCTGTGCGCCGGGCCGCCCGCGCTTTCGGGGCCGCTCCTGCCACCAGCAGGATCAAGAATGTGGTCGAGGACCCGGCATCGAGTCGCGCGCTCCCCGGATCGGACCGCGACCGCCGCGAGGTGGCTGACGAAGCGGCCGTGCGCAAGCTGATCAGCGCCCTGGTCGGCTCCTGACGCTCAGCACTGTTCACCGTCGTCGTCCTCGTCCAGCTCCAGCGCGTCCGGGTCGCGCAGCGGGCCCGGCCCGCGAGGCGCGCTGACCCGGTCCAGCTTGCCGAACTGCCGTGGGCTCAGCCCGGTGAACGGGGTTACCCAAGACGGGTGGGGGAAGGCGGGCTGCGGCTCAGCCCGCCTCCAGCCGGAAACGCTTGTCCCACTGCGGCTTCAATTGATCCGTGTTCCGGCCCACCAGGAATTCAGGGCGGGTCGGACGGGGTGGAGCGTTGTCGACGGAGTTGTACGACACCATCAGCAGCGCCCGCCGGTCCGGTGAGGTGTTGTCCGACGAGGAGTGCACGATGTTCGGATGGAAGGCCTGAATCGTGCCTGCCCGACCGGTTGCCTGGGTACTGCCGAGGGACCCGACCAGTTCTCGGGCACGGTCGGCGTCCATGACGTGCTCAGGATCTGTCGCAAAATTCCGGCGCCAGTCCCCTTTGCCGCCCGGCGTCACCTTACCGGGGCCGAGGTATCCCAGGCGATGGGATCCGGGGATGAGAACCAGCGGACCGTTGCCCTCGTGGACGTCGTCCAGCGGTATGGCGAGAGTGACTGCCGTGGGCTTCGGCATGCCGTCCTCCGCATTCCAGAAGGCGAAGTCCTGGTGCCACGGCCAGGCCCGGCCCTCCCGGGCCTGCTTCAGATTCACCTTGAACTGGTAGACGTACACCGGCGTCCCCGTCAGCGCTTCGGCCAGCGCGAGAAGATAGGGCTGGCGTACGAGCGCTGCGCACACCTCGTCGAATTCGTGGCAGCCATGCACCGCGCGGACAGCCGTGCTGCCCTTCTCGTGGACCGCCTCCGGCCCTCCTCGGCGGCAGATGGCGTTCACCCTGTCGCGGAGCAGGTTCACCGCCGGGCTGCTGAATCGGAAAGGAGAACGGCACCAGCCATTTTCTTCGTACTCCGCAATCAGCTCTGCCAGATGTCCGTCGTCAGTATCGATGGTATCGATCACGATCGCAGCCTCACCGGTTGTCGGGACGTGGGGGAAGGGGATCCTGCCGGTCCGACTGCTCCCGGATCCACTCGGCCAGCGCAGAGATCGTCGGCCGCGCGATGAACTTCTCCAGGTCCGCGTACGCGCCGAAGCGCTCGTGGATCCGGGATATCAGCACCGCGGCCAGCAATGAAGTGCCTCCCAGCTGGAAGAAGTTGTCGTCGACCGCAACGTCCTTGGCATCCAGCACCTCCTCCCACAGCAGGGTGAGCTCATGCTGTACCGCGTCCCCGGCCGAGTGGACACCGCTGCCCGAGACGGTCAACTCGCGGGCGGCCAGGGCCTGGCGATCGAGCTTGCCGCTGGGGGTGAGAGGCAGGCGATCGACCGGGATGAACGCCACCGGCAGCATGTACTCGGGCAGGGTCTCGGCGAGCCGGGCCCGGAGGTCACCGGGCAGCGGCGGCTCTCCTACGACATAGGCGACCAGCCGATTGCCCGCCGTGCGACTCGCGTTCACCACGACCGCGGCGTCGGCCGCTTCCGGCAGCGCCCTGACCGCCGACTCGATCTCACCGAGCTCCACGCGGTATCCGCGGATCTTCACCTGCCCGTCCTCGCGGCCGAGGAAGTGAATCCGCCCCTGCGCATCGACCCGGCCGAGGTCTCCGGTCCGGTACATCCGCGATCCCGGCCGGCCCAGCGGATCCGGCGCGAACCGCTCCGCGGACAGCCCGGGCCGGTTGAGGTAACCACGGGCGAGTACCGGCCCGCCGATGACGATCTCTCCGGTGACTCCGGCCGGGACCTGGCTGCCGCGTCCGTCCAGAACCCGCACGCGCGCGGCGTTGATGGGCCGGCCGATGGCGGGACGTTCCGGCCAGGAGGCGGGATCGTCGGGCAGCCGCAGGGCCGTCACGTTGTGTGTCTCCGACGGTCCGTACTGGTTGTGCAGCACGACATCCGGAAGGGCACTGAAGAACCGTCGCACAGCGGGAGTGACGTAGAGCTGCTCACCCCCGCAGACGACCTCTTGGAGTGAGCGTGGATGGCGACTCACGTCCTGGGCCGCGTGGGTGAGGGCCTGCAAGGCCACGAACGGCATGAACACGCGGTGCACCCGATGCTCGTCGAGGAAGCGCAGGAGCCGGTGGGAGTCGCGGCGTATCTCCTCGTCGACCAGCACGAGGCAGCCGCCTGTGCCCCACGTGCTGAACATCTCCTCGAAGTGGACGTCGAAGCTCGCCGCCGCGAACTGGAGGGTCCGGGAGCCGACCCCGCACGTGAAAGCCCTACGCTGCCAGGTGATGAGGTTGCACAGCGGGCCGTGCGGCATGGCGACGCCCTTGGGCGTGCCCGTGGATCCCGACGTGTAGATGACATACGCGAGGTCGTCGGCGGTCGAGGTGAGGGCTTCCTGCCGGCCAGGAGCGATGGGTATGTCGTCGTCGAGCAGTACGACCCTCGTCCCGGAGGGCACGGGCGGCAGTCCTGTACGGGTGCGGTGCGTGAGCAGTACGCGCATCCCGCTGTCCCGCATCATGAAGTCCAGCCGCGCCTCCGGGTAGGCGTGATCCAGGGGCATGTACGCGGCGCCGGCCCGCAGCACGGCCAGGATGGCGATCGGGAGCCGGAACGACCGGTCGGTGCGGATACCGACGACCGTGCCGGCGACAGAGAGGCGGTGCAGACGCGCGGCCAACGTGTCTGCCGCTGATCCGAGTTCCTCGTACGACAGTTGGCGCCCCCGGTATTCCACTGCGGGCAGCTCGGGTGACGTGCGCCGCGTGTCGTCGAAGAACCGCAGCACCGTCTGTGGCGGCGGGGATGCCGTGGCACGGGCTTCTTCAGCCGTCAAAGGGTGACTCCCTTCAGTCAAGGGGAACGTCCGCTTCCTGAAGTGTCTTCTCCATTTCCGCCGCCAGGCCGGCTACGAACGGCTCGTCCAGCATGGAGTAGTGGTCACCGGCGATGACGCGTGGCGGGGAGAGGGCCGGGCACAGCTCTGCCCAGGCCGCACCGGCCGCCGCCCGCATCCGTGGGTCGCTCTCCTGCGCTTGGAACAGAGCTGCTCGACCGGCGTAAGGTACCGGCCGGTACCGCAGGGCCGCACGGGTGTGCGCGTCGCCCGGAGCCGATCCGGCGTCGGCAGGGAGCTGCTCGGCCAGGTAGCTGTCGAGAAGGACCAGCATGGCGACCTGCTCCCCGAGCCGGGTGAGTCGCTGAGCCATCTCGAATGCGACAAGGCCGCCCATCGACCAGCCCATCAGAAGGTACGGGCCGTGCGGCCGGACTTCTCGAACCGCAGCGACGCCGTGCTCCGCCAGAGCCTCGATATCGGCCCCCGGCCCCTGTTGAGCATCTTCCGGCGGCGCGCCGTCGTGCACGGCGTACAGCGGACGCCGCAGCACAGACCCACTGGCCAGGTTCCGGAAGCCGATGGCGTCCCCACCGCCGGGGTGGATGCAGAACAGCGGGGTCCCGTCGCCCCGGCTCTGGAGTGTGACGAGGGCACGGGGACGCTCGGCTCCATCGGCACCGCGGAGCAATGCGGCAAGTGCGCCGGCGGTCGCGGGGTCGACCGGTGGTCCGCCGACCGCCGCCGTTTCCTCGAACAGCACGGATACCGGCAGCTCGGTGGAGAACTCGGCGTTGATCCTCGCGATCAGCCGTACCGCCAGAATCGAGTGGCCGCCGAGGTCGAAGAAGCTTTCATCCACACCTACGGAGGGGATCCCGAGCACGTCCCCGAAGATGGCCGCGACTCTCCCTTCCAGAGCATCGCGGGGCTGCGCGGACGTCTGCGCGCCAGGGTCTCGCGGGGTATCGGCGGCGAGCAGCGCATCGCGGTCCATCTTGCCGTTCGCCGTGAGGGGTAACCGGTCCAGCCAGACGTACGAGGCGGGGACCATGACGGCCGGCAGACGCTCGGTGAGATGGCCGCGCAGTTCTGACGGCGCGACCGCCCCGCCGGCCGTGGCCGAGAGGAACGCGGTGAGCCGGCCGCCGTCCGTACCGTCCCGCCTGAGCACCACGGCCGCCTCGCGGACGGACGGGTGTCCGAGCAACGCGCGCTCTATCTCGGCCGGCTCCACGCGGACGCCACGAACCTTGATCTGCTCATCCTGGCGGCCGAGGCAGTGCAGCGATCCGTCGGGGGCGTAGTAGCCGATATCGCCGGTCCGGTAGAGGCGTTGTCCGGGTGCTCGGGAGAAGGGATGGGGGACAAAGCGTTCCGCCGACCCGGCCGGATCCGCGATGTAGCCGCGCGCCAGGCCTATGCCGCCCACGCAGATCTCGCCCGGCGCTCCGACCGGCACCGGTGCCAGGCGGTTGTCCAGAATGTATATGTCGATGCCGTCCACAGGCCGGCCGATGGGCACGTCACCGACCGCGGGATCCTCGGCCGTGACTTCGTGGAAGGCACACCCCACCGCGGTCTCCGTAGGACCGTACTCGTTGAAGATCCGCGTGGTCACCGCGTGCCGGCGCCACGGGACGATGTGCTCCCAGGAGAGGTTCTCTCCGCCCAGCACGAGCGAGTGCGTGACGCCGGACGTGTCGTCGGAATCGAGCGTGTGGTTGACCACGCTCAGATGTGACGGCGTCATCTTGAGCAGGTCGAGGCCGGTTCGTCGCCGCAGTTCACCCGCGAGGTCGAAGACGTTGCGCCAGGCCGGGTCCAAGTGCACCGTACGCCCGCTCACCAGGGGCACGAACAGGCTGGTCACTGTCATGTCGAAAGCCACGGAGGAATGCGCCATCGCCCCCGTGCCTCCCTCGTGCACGTAGGTCCGGGCCGCCCAGAGCACGTAGTTGGCCAAGGCCTGGTGGGGCAGCATCACGCCCTTGGGAACACCGGTGGAGCCGCTGGTGAACAAGATGTAGGCAAGATTCTCCGGTGTCACCTCGGGCAGTGGGCCGACCGGGTGTTCGGCCGCCGGCAGTCTGCCGACGTTCAGACAGCGGATGGTGCCGGCCAGGTCTTGCGGGGTGTCCGGTCCGGTGAGGATCAGGGAGCAACCCGAGCGCGACAGCATGTCTGTGGTCCGGGTCCGGGGCAGCTCCGGATCGAGCGGCAGATACGCGCCACCCGCCTTGAGTACGCCCAGCATCGCCACCAGAAGGTGACGGGTTTGCCCGATGGCTATGGCCACCGGTTGATCCGGTCCGACACCGTACTGTCGCAGCACCAGAGCCACATTGTCGGCCTGCTCGTTCAGCTGCCGGTATGTCAGCCGGCCCGCGGGATCCACGACCGCGACGGCGTCCGGCGACCGTTGTGCCTGACGCTCGATGATCCGGTGCAGGCACAAGGGCGTCCGCCGGGCGTCACGGCAGCGGTCGGCAGCAGCCCGCACGATGCCACGGCTGTACTCGTCGAGCACGCTGATGGTGTCGAGCGGCGCCGACGGGTCGGCGACGACACCTTCCAACAGGGTCAGATACTGCCCGGCGAGGCTCCGCATGTAGTCGGCGGAGAACTCGCCCCGGCGATAGCGCCACACCAGCCGCAGTGAGTGGTCGCCTGTGATGCTTTCGAGCTTCAGCGCGCAGGGCTCGGCTTCGATGTCGTCCCAGGCCAAGGTGAAGGTGACGCCGCCGGCACGCTCGGCGGGTTCCTCTTCCTTCGCCTCGAACGCGGCTGCCCAGGTGGTTGGGCCGGCGGCGTACGAAGCCGGTATGCGCTCGGCGGCACGCTCGGAGTCCGACCTCTCGTACTGGACCTGGGTCAAGAGGCCGGAGAATGTGGTGGCCGCGTCCAGCCCGGTGCGAATCGGCGACCAGTGAGCGAAGTGACCGGCGCAATCGCGCAGTTCGTCGTACGGGCGCCCCGGCAGCGCGGTCGCAGTGGTGACGTGGGGCCGGCCCGTGATCCTGCGCAGGAGAGCCGTCAGGCAGGCGAGCAACACGACATCGGTCGTGACCTGGTGCTGCCGTGCACATGCCCGTATGGCCCGCGCCAACGGGGGCGGCACAGTGCGGTCAAGGCGTATGACGGCGGGAGCGGTGAGTGCCCCAGGCTGGAGCGGACGACGCAGGGGCAGGTCCAGAGGGTCGGAGTGCGGTGCATCGACGTCGTGGGCGTCCTCCCCGGCCATCGGCTCGGCGGCGTCGAGCTGGTGCTGCCATTGCGCGTACTGGATGTATTGCAGAGGTGGGGCCTCCGGTGCGCGCCCGTCGTATGCGAGGGCGAGCTCGGCCGCGAGGCGGCGGGTGGTCCGGCTGTCGGCGGACAGACTCGAGGTCGTGATCAGCAAGGCGTAGCGCTGATCGGAGAGCCTGAACAAGCCCGCGCGCACAGGGGCGGCATCATCGATGCCCGCCGGTCGCAGACGCTCGGCCTGCGCTGCGGCGTCCACGTGCCCGGGGATTTCCCCGTCGGGGAGTGTCCGCAGGTCCTGCACCGTCCACTCGAGGTTTCCGCCGCCCTTTCCGCCGATGTCCGCAAGTGCGGTACCTGCCCCCGGGACCCGGCGATACCGCGCTCGCAGTGCCCCGTGGCGATCGGTGACCGCACGCAGTGCGTCGGCCAGCCGATCCGGGCGGACGGCACCATCGATGTGGAGAAGCGCTTGTGCCCATCCGGGGGAGGCGGAGGGGTACGCCTGCCAGATGCGCTGCTGCTGGAACGAGAGCCGGAATCCCTCGACCCGGCCGGCCGTCCCGCTCCGGTTCCCGTCCTGAGCGGTGTTCTGCCCCGTCATGCGAACCGCACCATGTCGCCCATGGCCACGAGCAGTTCGCGTGGTCCGCGGAAGGGGTTGCGGGCATGCGCGACCAGGATGTTGTCCAGCACCAGGACATCGCCCCTCTCCCAGGGGAAGCAGACTTCGAGCTCGGCGTACACCCGGCAGATCTCGGCCATCGCCTCGTCGGGGATCGGGGATCCGTCGCCGAAACGGCATTGCCGCGGCAGCGTGTCCGGGGTATGGGTGGCCTCCAGAGCAGCCCGGGTCTCGGGGGCCAGGCAGGCCGGGTGCCAATGCTGGGCCTGGCTGATCCAGGACCACACGCCGGTTCTCGGATGCCGGAGGGCGGCCGGCCGTACCGCCTCGGTGCGCAGGCGGTCACCACGCCAGAGAGAGCGCAGGCCCTGCCGGGCGCAGCGCGCTTCGGCCTCGCGCCGGTCGTCGGTGCGCAGTACCTCACGCCAGTCCAGTCCGAGTCCCGTCCCGTAATTCCGGACGTACATCACGCCCTTGGCCAGAAACTCGGATCGCAGATCCGCGTCGAGCCGTTGGAAGACCCGCCGGCTGTCGACGATCGGGGTCTCGCCGCCGGAGGTGGCGGGCCGCGCACAGCAGAACATGATGCGAGCGGGCCCGGTGTCGTTGAAGGAGTTCTCGGTGTGCCACAGCAGCTTCTCCTCCGGTGGGAAGAACACGGGGGAGGAGATGCTGCCGCTCGGTGAGGCCCGGGGATGCTCGCCGTTGTCGCAGAACAACTCGTCGATGAGCGCGTCGGCGAGCCGTTCCAGGTCGTCTGCGGTGGTGACCGGGAATCCTCTGAACAACACGGCGCCGTGGTCGTCGAGGGCTTCGTCGAGCCATGTCCTCGAGTGGGTGGCCCAGGCCGCGACGTCGACGCCGGCGGCGGTCGGCCGGATGAGCAGTGGCGGGTCGCCCTCAGAGGCGAGCGGCGCATGGGTGACAAGGGATTCGGAGGTGAAGGTGACCTGGGCGGGAACAACCTGCCTGAGGCCCTCGGGGCCCGGAATGCCGCCGCGTGGTGGATTCGTCATGTGTACGGACCTTTTCGGCGCTGGGGCGGGCGGTAACGGACCGATGCCTGCCGGGGCATGGGCCCGAAGAACTCGCGGGCCGTCACGTCGGCTCCTGCTGGTGCAGTGCCCGGCCGAGGCGGTCCACGGCAAGCGCATACAGTGCCTCGACGTCCTGGCCGGTGATGGCGGAGAACTGATGAGCGGTCTCGAAGGCCGGGTGGCGCACCAGTTTCTCGCGGTAATCGGGCAGCTCGGCGCCCGACCGGAGCATCTGGAGCCATTGGCCGGTGCCGGGGTAAGGGCTGTTGACGTTGAGGGCGACGCAACCGTCGGGGATGCAGCCCTCCCGGTGCAGTTCGGCAATCAGGTCGAGCGTGCGCAGCCGCTGTCCGGGCGTTTCCCCGAGGCCGAACTGCAGGGACGTACCGACCCGGATCCCGGCCTCGCGGCACCAGTGGGCCACGTCCCGGAAGCGCTCGGTCCAGTCGGCCTCGGACACCAGCAACAGCTGGCGGACCTTCTGGACGCGTACGGTGTCGGGTTCGGCCGATTCGACGCCGAAGTACACGTAGCTGCAACCGGCCCCGGCCATCCGCCGCAGGAGGTCGCGGCTCACGTCGTTGACGGTGGTCTGGCAGCCCCATTCGAGGCTGCCGTGCCCGGCCGAGAGGTCCTCCAGCAAGGTCAGGAACTCCAGCAGCCAGCGGCGGTTCTGGGTGAAGGTGCTGTCATCGAAGAAGACTGCCTCGAAGCCCTGATCGATGCGTAGGCGGATCTCTCCGATGACGTGCTGCGGAGACCGCTGGCGGATCTTGGGTTGCTCATAGAGGAACGCGTCCGCGGACTCGTGACAGAAGGAGCACGAGTACTTGCAGCCCAGACAGGCCATGATCTGTGCGGTTCGACGATGCCCGAATATGGGGAAGCGGTTCTCGTGCGTCAGCCGGGTCACGTCGATGTACGGGAGCCGGTCGCCGTCGATCGGAATGCCGCTGAGCGGTATCGACTCGATGCGCTGCGCGTTCCGGTCGTACAGGAACAGGCTGCCCACTCCTGGCAGTTCGGCGAAACGGTCCTGGTCGGCGAGTAACCGCTTCTTGACGGTCTCGGCGTCGCCGGGCAGGCAGTCCGCCACCACTTTGAGTACCTCGGGCAGCGCGAACGCGGCGTCCCCCGCGAACACGATGTCCATGAGCTCCCGCTCGTCGGGGCGGGCAAAGGTCTGCAGTGCGGTGAGCCGGCCGAGTGCGTCCGCGCCGATCCGGAAGGCGTTGTGGTTCTCCTGCCGGCGGCCGCTCATCCCGGCCACACGTTGCGAGGCTGCCCGGTAGGCGTCCGGGTTCACGGCGTCCTCGTGTTGACCACCGAGCAGGACGATGGCCTGCGGACATTCCTTCTTGACCGTTTCCGCGATGCGCAGGGCGAAGTGGTGCCCCTCGGAAAGGTTGCTGATGCCGACCACAACGGGGCGGTGCTCGCGCAGACAGGCGACGAGCTCCTTCTCGAAGGCGGAGGAATAGGCAGGGGGGTTGAGGACGGCCACGACTTCGGGGACTCGCGTGCCGGGGAACTCGTCGATGCGCAGCATCCGGTCCAGCACACAGGTCGCGTAGAGCAGCGGAGTCGGCATGCCGGGGAACGCGCCGGTCGCACCTTCCTCGATGTGCGGGGCGCTGACGAAGAGGACCGGGAAGTACTTGATGCGCCGTCGCTCTCCGTGCCGGCGCGGGCCATCGGGCCCGGTCGCGGTGGGACGGGCGGCGAGCTCCTGTTCCACCGCGGTCTCGCGGCGCAGCGCTTCGTGCGAGACGGTGCGGGGGTCCTCGCCGTCGCCGGGGTGCCAGCGCCAACGCTTCTCTTCCTCGTACAGCTCACGGTCTATCCGGTCGGCACGCGCCCTGCGCACGCTCTGCGCCAGGGCCTCCGGGAGGTCAAGCGGTGTGGGCTCCATGAGCGTCACCCGCCCATCACATGGGAGACATACGCCGCTACCTCGGGGTCGGCGAGGAGGTGGGTCCGGTCCACGGCGAACCGGGTGATCCTGCCGCGAGGGTCGGCGCCGCTGGTGCCGATGCCACCGGTGGCGGAGAGTACGGTCGTCGCGGGGGGCGTATCCGCCGGCGGGCCCTCCGCGTGCGTCCAGGCCGACGCGGCAAGGTAGGCGAGGTAGTGGGAGAAGCGGTCGGAGAGTTGCTGTTGCACCGAAGGGGCGACGGCGAGCTGCCGGCAAGCGGCGGTCACGGCCGTCCGGTAGGACGCTTCCAATGCCTCGGCGAGCGGCAGAACGTTCGCTCCGGTCGCCGCGGGTTCGGCATCGCACGGCTGTGCCGCGGCGAGGGCGGTCTCGAGATCCGCCGGGGAGAGCTGGGCGGTAAGCGTGCGTACGGCGGTGCGGTACTCCTCGCCCAGGGTGCGGCTGTCGACCACGATCGGATCGAAAGTGATCAGGCAGGGCGTGCCGAGCCCCAGCATCCGTAATCGGCCGACCAGTTCGCGGGCCAGTCCGCTGCCCGCGCAGTGTCCGAGCACGGCCTGCACCGGTTGCCCGTGCTCCTTGACGGCCTCCAGCCAGGGCGTCACGTACTCGCCGGGCCCGTGCTGCCGAAGCTCGGCGACCGTGCTGCGTCTTGGTACACCCTCCAGTACGTGCCGCCCGTCCAGGAAGGACGCCAGGTCGGCGAACCGGGCGTCCCCGCGTCCGGCGTCGAAGGCCACCGTGAGGATCAGGCTCGCGGCGCCGTCCCGCAGTACGTGCCATCGAGAAGAAGTCATGGTGCTCCCGTCTGTCCGAGGCCGCGGAAGGCTATACGTGGGCGTCGGCCCAGAAGGTGCCGTACTCGTGAGCGGTGCCGGGGGCCGGCGCGGAACCGAAGTACGGGGTCTTGCCCATGGCCCGCGCGAACAGGTCCAGACCCTCCAGGAACACGTCGTAGACCTGGTCCGGGGTGGCCTTGTCGGTGGCGAAGACGGGGGGCAGGTCCTCGTGGTAAAGGCGGAAGTCACGGTGGAGCAGCTTCATCCCGAAACGTTCGGGGTGCTCGAACATGGCGCTTCCCGGATATGGCACGAGGCCGAAAAGGTACGTAGCCTGTAGCAGGTCCTCGTCGAGTAGTTGGCATACCCAGTCGATGCTGCGTCGCATGTCGTCAGGGCTCTGGTCGGGAAAGCCGTTCACGGTGAAGGAGCAGGCGGCGAGCCCGGCGTCCCGAATCTTCTTGAGGGTGTCCCTGGTCGCACTCAGCTTCATGTGATGTTTGTGCGTTTCATGACTTTCCTGGAAGCCGGTCTCCAGTCCTATTTCCACCCATTGGCAGCCACTGCTCTTCAGCTTGCGCAAGATGCGGTCATCGGTCAGGCAATTCAGTCGGGTCTGGCAGTCGTAATTGATGTCACCTTCTTGTTCCAGTAGTTCCAGGAGTTCAAGGGTGCGCTCCGGGTGCAGAGTGAATGTTTCGTCGCCCCAGTAGATGTTGTGGCGGTCGCCGTAGTGGGCCCGGTAGGCGCGGATCTCTTTGAGAACGCGGTCCAGGGGGAAATAGTCGGGGCGTCTGCCGATGGTCTGGATGGTGCAGAACGTGCACTGGTAGGGGCAACCCAGAGCATAGACCTGGCGTAAGTAGCGAATGTCGTCGCCGGTGCTGGAGGGGAAAAGGTCCACCTTGGGGAAGGGGATCTCGGCCGGGTGCAGCTGTGGATAGCGGAGTGTCGTCCGCGCGGTGGTGCCGTCGGGCCGCCGGTGCACCAGGTTGCCCACGCCGGTCACGTCGCGCCCGTCGGAGAGGGCGTCCAGGAGCGCGGGAAGGGCCTGCTCGCCGCGGTCGACCACGACGTAGTCGACGCTGGGGTGGCCGGCCACCTCATGGGCCAGCGGCGTGGCGACGACCCCGCCGTAGACGACGACGGCCGTGGGATGGATCCGCCTTACGGCGTCCGAGATCTCGTACGCGTAGCTGAGGTTCACCGTCATCGGGGAGAACAGGTAGACGTCCGCGGGATGCTGGCGTATGGCCGCCTCCACGACGTTCACGGACATGTGTCCCGGCCGTATGAACGCGTTCGGTTCGGTGTAGAGGTCGACCACTTCGATATCGGTGTAGCCGTGCGCGACGAGCACTCCGCCCAGCCAGTGCATCCAGTGCGGAAGCTCCCACATGTTTTTTCTCATGTGGTCGAGCCCCGGATGTGCTGCATGGTATTGAATGTCGAAGTTGCGCCAGAAATCCTTGCGCTGTGCGACGGGAACGGTGGACATGGGCGTATGTACAAAAGCGACCCGCAATTTCTCTCCAGGCAAGAGGGGACTGGGGGTGCGTACAGACGTTCCAGGTGAAGTCAAAATCCTTACATGCATCATGGAGCAAGGTCAAGAAGCTGCACCGGGGAAGATTGCCCGAGGTGACCTTGACGTCCTCTGGGGCGTGTGATCTACTACTTTCGGCAGATCTGGATTGGGGGAACCTGTGCCGTCAGGGGAACTGTCCAAAGATCAGGCACGGCCGGCGGGTACGGGGGATGGTCCGCCGTCTTTGTGGAGCAACCCTGCGTATCGCATATTCTTAAGCATTCAGACTCTTTCGGCCCTAGGCGACTCCTTCTCATATGTCGCGTTACCGCTGCTGGTGCTGCATAGCACGGGTTCGATCCTGCAAATGGGCCTTGTCACCGGGCTCACCGGTGTCGCGTCGATCCTGACCGGCCTGTTCGCCGGTGTCGTCGCTGACCGCTTCGACCGCAGGCGGCTTCTCATGCTCGCCGACGGAGCGCGCTGTCTGCTCTTCCTTCTGATCCCGCTGGCATGGATCCATTCGACGCCTGTCTGGCTGATCTATACCGTCGTCCCCCTCGCGGGCGGCTTCTCGATGCTCTTCGAGGTCACCTACGTGACCGTGGTGCCGGCCATCGTCCAGCCGGACCAGATCACCAAGGCCAACGGCCACATGTACGCCACGTACGCGGTCGCCAGCGTCGCGGGACCGGCGCTCGCGGGCTTCGTGGCCTCGTCCGTGGGGCCGGCCGCCGCCATCGGCATCGACGCTGCGACCTTCGCGGTCTCCGCACTCGGCGTCCTGTTCGTCAAGTTCGACGGCAAGCCCCGGCCGTCCGATGCCGCCCGACGCGGAAACACGCGCCAGGAGTTCCTGGCCGGCGCGAAGTTCCTGTGGGCGCACCCCGTGTTGCGTCCCCTGACCCTGTTGCTGTCGTTGATCACCTTCCTCATCTACGGCCTGACCGACCTTGTCATCTACCTCGTCAAGCACGAGCTGGACCACCCGGACACCACGGTCGGCTATGTGCTGACGGCCGGGACCGTCGGCTCGTTCATCGCCTCCGCGGCGGTCGCCCGGGTGCGTGAACGGCTCGGGTTCGGTGTGAGCTGGATCAGTGCGTTCTCGCTCGCGGGTTGCGCCGTCGTCGGGATCGGCCTGTCCCGGAGCGTTCCGGTGATCGCCGTGCTGATGACGATCACGCTGATGTGCACCGGCATCGCCGGCATCTGTTCCATGTCACTGCGTCAGGAGGTGACCCCGGCCCATCTGCTGGGCCGGGTCACGTCCTCGTTCTGGACCATCCACACGGCGCTGGGGCCGATCGGCGCGGCCTTGACCACCGCGGCTGCCGCCAGAGTCGGCGTCCCCACGATCTGTCTCGTCATCGGTGTCGCCGTACTGACGATCGCAGTGACCGGGACGCTGACCGGTATCGCCCGGTCCCGCGCCGACGACCGCCCGGCAGGAGAGGTCGCATGAGCTTCGGCACACCCGGCACCCGGCCCCGGTCCGGACACATGTCGTCCGGGACGGACGTGCTGTCCCCGGCCCAGGAGCGCCTGTGGTTCCTGGATCGGATGCACCCCGGCACCGCGCTGTACACCTCGTGCTCGGCGATCCGGCTGACCGGACCGCTCGCCCCCGACGCGACCGCCCGCGCCGTGGCTGAGATCGTCCGCCGGCACGACGTCCTGCGCGCCGGCTTCCCCGCTGACGGCGGCATCCCCCGTATACGCATAGAGCCCGTACTGCCGGTGACCACTCCGCTGATCGACCTGACCGGGCTGCACCCCCGGCTCCGTGCCGCCGAGGCTCAGCGTCTCGCCGGGGAGCACGCCCGGCGTGCCTTCGATCTGGAAACCGGCCCTCTGATCCGCACCGTGCTGCTGCGCTCGGCCGACGACGATCACACCTTGCTGCTGAACTGGCATCACATCATCTGCGACGGCCGGTCCCGGCAGATCTTCCTCGACGAGTTCCTGGAACTCGTCGCTGCCCAGGCCGAGCGCCGCGACCCCGACCTGGCTTCGCTGCCCGCCCAGTACGCCGGTCTCGAAGCCCGACGTCGGCACCTGCGCGAGGGCACCCCCGCATACGAGGCGGGACTGTCCTATTGGCGCGAGCGGTTGTCCGGGCTCACCGATGTCCGGCGGCTGCCTCCTGACCGCACGCCCCCCGAACGGTCCACCCCACCCGCTGCCACCGCACGCCGGACGCTCGACTCCGAACTGATGCACCGCGTCAGGGATCTGGCCCGTACCGAGCGCGTCACCCGGTTCATGGTGTTGCTGACCGCCTTCGTGATCACGCTCTCGCGCCAGTTGGACCAGGACGACATCGTGGTCGGCACGCCGGGCACGCTGCGGGAGGACATCGACGCCGACCCGCTGATAGGCCCCTTCGTCGACATGCTCGCCCTGCGCACCGACCTGTCCGGCGAGCCGACCGTGCGGCAGGCTCTGGCCCGGGTGCGGCAGACCTGCCTGGGGGCGTACGAACACCGAGCTGTCGCCTTCCAGGACGTCGTCTCCACGCTCAGCGCCGAACGCGCCGAGGGTGACGCCCAGTTCTTCGGCATCACCTTCCAGTACCTCGATACACCCTCCACCCGCACCGGACCCGGCGGTCTGACCGCGCGCGTCGAGGAGGTGGAACTCGGTGTCGCCCAGTTCGACCTGGCCGTCGACGTACTCGCCGAGGAGGGGAACACCGCCGTACTCGCCCGGTACGACAGTGAGCTCTACCGGGCCGAGACCATCGACGGGCTGCTGCGCCGGTGGCAGTCCGTGCTGGACGACATGACCTGGGACCCTGAGCAGCCCGTCGGCCTGACCGGTGCACTCGCCCCCGAGGACCGCGCACTGCTGCTCGACGCCGCGACGGGCGCCCCGGTCGCGCCTGCCGAGGACTGCGTCCTGGACGTGTTCGAGCAGTGGGCCGAGCACAAGCCGGACGCTCCCGCCCTGGTACACGGTGATGTCCGGCTCACCTACGGCGAGCTGGATCGCGCCGCCAACCGGCTGGCCCACAGGCTGCGCGGCGCGGGTGTCACGCCCGATTCCCGCGTCGGCATCTACATGGAGCGCTCCGCCGAGAGCGTCGTCGCCGTCCTCGCCGTGTGGAAGGCGGGCGCCGCCCACGTACCGCTGGACCTCGACAGCCCCGCCCCCCGCCGCGCGATGATCGTGGCCGACGCCGGCGTGGACGTGGTGGTCACACAGCAGTGGCTCGTCTCCGACCTGGCCGGCGATCCGGTGCGCAGCATGGTCGCCGACCCCAACGGCGCCGACCCCACGCACTTCCCCGACAACCGGCCCGAGCGTCATCTCGGCGCCGAAAGCCTCTGTTATGTCATGTATACGTCGGGCTCGACGGGGCGCCCGAAAGGTGTCATGGCCACACACGGATCGCTCCGGCGCATCCAGCTCGCGTGGGAGCACGCCTTCGCACTGCGCGGACGGATCCGCAGCCATCTGCAGATGGCCAACTTCAGCTTCGACGGCTACCTCGGCGAGCTCGTCCGCTGCTTCGGCTCCGGCGCGACCCTCGTGGTCTGCCCACGCGAGACGCTGCTGCTGCCTGCCCGGCTGCTGCGACTGATGCGCGACGAGGGCGTCGACGTGGCCGACTTCGTGCCCACTGTGCTGCGCACCCTGGCCGCGCACGTCGCCGAGAGCCGCGAGGACCTGGCATTCCTCAAGCTGCTCATCGTCGGCTCCGACACCTTCCCCGCCGACGAGCTCGAGCGGATCCGCCGGCTGTGCGGACCGGAAACGGACGTGGTCAACTGCTACGGGCTGACCGAAGGCACCATCGACAGCACCTACTTCACCGTCGGCGCCGAGGACCGGGACACCCGATCCGTGCTCATCGGCACACCCCTGCCCGGCACCGAGGCATATCTCCTCGACGACCGGATGCAGCTGGTACAGCCGGGAGTGCCCGGCACCCTGTACATCGCGGGCCCCACCCTCAGCCGCGGCTACCTGGGCGCCCCGGGCCGCACCGCGGATGCCTTCGTGCCGCACCCCTTCGCCACCCGGCCCGGCGCGCGTATGTACCGAACCGGCGACCGCGGCTGCTACCGGCACGGGCCGCAAGGCCTGCGCATCGAGTTCCTCGGTCGCCGCGACCATCAGTTGAAGGTGCGCGGCTATCGCGTCGAACTCGGCGAGATCGAAGCCGCGTTCCGCCGCTCCCCGAGCGTCCGGGACGCCGTCGTCCTCACCGAGGGTGAGCAGGACACGCGGCGCCTCCACGCCTACCTCGTACCGGGTTCCGGTCAGGAAAGCGTGGACTGGCACGCCGCTCTGCGCGAGCACCTGCCGCTGTACATGCTGCCCGACCGTCTGGTGCTGCTGACCGAGCTTCCGCTCACCCCGAACGGCAAGCTGGACCGCGCCGCGCTGTCGCGGGCCCGCGGCACCGAGGTCGCCCCGCCCGGCACCGGTCGTCCCGCCCGCACCTCTGTCGAGCACACCCTGCTCGACCTGTGGCGCGCCGTGCTGCGGCGCGCGGACATCGGCGTGCACGACGACTTCTTCAGCCACGGCGGCGACTCGCTGATGGTGATGCGAGTGATCGCGGCCGCTCATGACACCTGGGGCGTGGACATCACCGTAAGGGCCTTCTTCCGGGCTCCGACGGTGGCCCGGCTGGCGCCGCTGGTCGAGCAGTTGCTCGCCGAGTCCGGCGCATGCGGCGGGACGGACGACGGCCCCGGCGCGTTCGATCGGATCGTCCCTGTGGCTCGCCAACGCATCGCCTACGAGGAGGGTTAAGTGACGCCTGAACCGCACGGCGGCAACCCGGCAGAGTACCGGGTCGTCGTCAATCACGAGGAGCAGTACTCGATCTGGCCTGCCGAACAGCCGCGACCGGACGGCTGGGAGGACACCGGGCACGGCGGATCGCGCGAGGAGTGCCTGGAGTACATCGAGACTGTCTGGACCGACATGAGGCCGCTGAGCCTTCGCCGCAGGATCGAGCGGGAGGCCGCAGGATGACGCCGTACTACCTGGGCTGTCTCCTCGGCGATGTGCGCGGCTTCGCCGACTGGGCCGAATCGGCGGCGCAGGAGCAGCGCGATCTGCCTGACGACACCGTGGTGTATCTGCGGGAGGATCTGGCCGTCGTACGTCACCCGGTCCAGGCCGACCAAGGGGTGCTGTGGGAGGCGGTGACGCCGCAGTGGCGTGCCTTCTGCTCCGATGAGCTCCGCTTCGAGCCGCCGGCCGAACGGAAGTGAGGGCCGTGGAGCTGCCACACGTCATCGAGGCTCACGACGGCGAGGAACTCGTCGACCGGATCAGCCGGGACCGGGCCGGGATACGGCAGCGGCTGCGCGGGAACGGCGCCGTGCTGCTGCGCGGCTTCGATGTCGGCGGAGTGGACGGGTTCGAGTCCGCCGTCCGGGAACTGTCCGGTGAGGCCCCGTTGCCCTACGAGGAACGGTCCTCGCCACGCAGCACGATCAAGGGCCGCGTGTACACCTCCACCGAGTACCCGCCGCACGAAGAGATCTTCTTCCACAACGAGAACTCCTACCGCACGTCCTGGCCGATGAGCCTGTACTTCTACTGCGTCGAACCACCGGGGAGCCGGGGGGCGACCCCGCTGTCGGACACGCGCCATGTGCTGCGCTCCCTCGATCCCGCCGTGCGCGAGGAGTTCGAGCGGCGCGGCTGGAAGGTGGTGCGCAACTTCGGCTCCGAGTTCGGGCTGAGCTGGCAGGAAGTCTTCGGCACCGACGACCGGGTGCGGGTGGAGCGGTTCTGCGCGGCCAACGGTGTCGCCGTCGAGTGGCGTGCGGACGGCAGGCTGCGGACGTCCTCGGTACGTGAGGCCGTACACCGGCACCCGGAGACGGGGGAGGACGTGTGGTTCAACCACGCTGCGGTCTTCCACCTCTCGACACTGTCGCCGGAGAACCGCGAGGGCATGCTCGAGCTCTTCGGCAAGGAGGATCTGCCCAACCAGAGCTACTTCGGTGACGGCGCGGACATCCCCGACGTCGTCGTGGCGCACATCCGCGACTGCTACCGGTCGGCGGCTACCCGCTTCGACTACGTCCGCGACGATGTCCTGGTCATCGACAACATGCTCACCGCGCACGGCCGGGAGCCCTTCACCCGGCCCCGTACGATCGCCGTCGCCATGGCCGAGGCGGTCGCGGCGACCGGGCGGAGGTGACCGGGATGACCGGCCGGACCGTGTCCGCCCTGGTGAGCGATGCGTCGTACGCCCAGACGCGGATGTACTTTCTCGACGAACTTGCCCAAAAGGCTGGGGTGTTCACGGTCGCCCGCGTCCTCGACCTGACCGGTGACGTCGACCCCGCGGCATGGGACGCGGCGGTACGTGGATGTGTGCTCCGCCACGAGAGCCTGCGTACCTGCTTCCGAGTCCTCGACGGACAGCTGCGACAGATCGTCACCGACCATGAGCCCGCGCTGCGCATTCTTGATCTACGCTCCCTGCTCGGGCGGGACACCCCGGTGGACGAGCGGGAGCTGGTCGCCGACCTGGCCGGGCGGGAGGCCGCGGAACCCTTTGATCTGCGGCGTGTTCCCCTGCTCCGGACCACGCTGGTCCGGCTCACCGAGCAGCGGGCCGTTCTGCTGGTGACGCTGCATCACATCGTCGCTGACGCCTGGTCGCTGGATCTCTTCCTGCGAGAGCTCTCCGCACTGTATCGGGCCCACGTCGCCGGAACCGCGGACGGGCTTCCCGAACTCCCCTTGCAGTACGCGGATTTCGCGGCCTGGCAACAGCGTGTCGGGACAACCGGCGGCCACGACCGGCTCCTCGCCCACTGGCGTGAACGTGTCCGCGACCTGCCGGAGCTTGTCCTGCCCACCGACCGCCCGCGTCCCGAGAAGCCCTCCTACCACGGCCGGGCGCACACCGTCCCGCTCGACGACGAGCTCGCGGACCGACTGCGTGCCCTGTGCCGAGAGGAGGAAGTGAGCCTGTTCATGGCGCTGCTGGCCGGCTTCTATGTCGTGCTGCACCGCTACAGCGGTCAGGCCGACCTCGCGGTGGGCTCCACCGTGTCCGGCCGGGCCCGTCCCGAGACCCAGAACGTGATCGGCTCCTTTGTGAACATGGTCGTGCTGCGGATCCTGGTGCGTGACGACCACACGCTGCGCGACGTGCTGCGCGCCACCGCGGAGACCTGCCACGACGCCTACGAACATCAGGAACTGCCCTTCGAGCGGCTGGTGGCGGCGCACGGTGGGGCCCGGCAAGCCAACCGGAATCCGCTGTTCCAGGTCGTGTTCCAGATGATCGTCGAGCCGGACGACGACCTGTCGGTGCCGGGGCTGCGCATCCGGATGCGCGAGTCGGCCACCGGCGTCACCACCTTCGACCTGGTGTGCACCGTCACGAACACGGCCGGCCGGTTGTCGGCGACCCTGGACTACGCGACCGAGCTGTGGGACCGGGACACCGTCGCCGCCCTGGGCCAGGCCTGGCAACGGGCGCTGCGGGAGCTGGCCGGCCGACCCGACCGCGCTGTGCGGGACATCCCGCTGGCCGAGGAACACCCGTACACCCCGGACGCGCTGCCGGATGAGCTGCGCCGGGCGACGGCCCTCGCGGACCTGCCCGCCGATGCCGTACTGACCGTCCGCGACCCCTACGGCCAGCCCGCCCCTCGGGGAGCGGTCGGCGAACTCTTCCGCCTCGACAGGCCGGACGGTCCCGCGAAGCCGGCCGGCGTCGCGGTGCGGTCAGCTGGAGACGGCCGTCTCATGGTCGCGCCCTTGCGGGACGCTTCCCTGCCCGCCGTCCCGGCGCCGGCCGCCCACTCCGCGCCTGTCGGCCCCATGGAACGTGAACTGGCCGGCTTGTGGGAGGAGCTCCTCGGTCGCACCGGAATCGGACGGTACGACAACTTCTTTCAGTGCGGCGGCCATTCGCTCCTGGCAACGGTCCTCATCACCCATGTCCAGGAGCGCTACGGCGCCCATGTGACCCTCGAGGCGTTCTTCGGTCAGCCCACCCTCGCAGGCCTTGCCGAGGAGATCGTCGCCGCATCGGGCACCACCCGGCCCGGCACTGGAGCGGATGAACTGACCGCGCTCATGGACGCCTTGGAGCGACAGGAGGACCATGCCTGAAGCCGACCTCGCCGAGCGGATCCAGAACCTCACCCCGAAGCAACGCGCGGAACTGCTTCGGCAGCTGCGCGAACGCCGTATCACTCCGCCGCTGAGCCTGTTCGCCGGGCCGGCCGAGGGCGACGCACCGGTGTCCTCCGCGCAGCGCCGCATCCTCTTCCTCGGCGCGCTTCAGCCGGAGAGTTCCGCCTACACCAGCGTCAACCCGTTCCGGCTCACCGGGCGGCTCGACCCGGCCGTGCTCCACCGCTGCCTGAACCAGATCACCGCCCGGCACGAGATCCTGCGCACCGTGTTCCCCGTGATCGACGGCGTCCCCGTGCAACGCGTCCGGGATGCCACGCATGTTCCGCTGGCCGTCGTCGACCTGCGTGGACTCCCGCCCGCACGCCGCGCCGCCGAGGCGGACCGCCTCATCGCGGCCGAGCGCGGCATCCCCTTCGACCTGTCGGACGCCCCGCCCACGCGGTTCCGGCTGCTACAGCTCTCCGCCGAGGAGTCGGTGCTGCTGGCCGTGTTCCACCACGTCGCCGTCGACGGATGGTCTCTCGCTGTCCTGGGCCGGGAACTGACCGTTCTGCACGAGGCGTTCTCGCTCGGCCTGCCCAGCCCGCTGACGCCCCTGCCGGTGCAGTACGGCGGATACGCCCGCTGGCAGGCGGCCTACGAGGACAGCGAGGAGGCCCGGCGTCAACTGGCCTACTGGGAATCGCACCTCAGCGGTGCCCCCGACCGGCTCGACCTGCCCACCGACCGGCCCCGGCCACCCGTGCAGAGCCACCGGGGCGCCACTCACCACTTCGTGGTCGACGCGGCACTCACCGAGGCATTGCGCAAGCTGGGCGTACGGCAGGGAGCCACGCTCCACATGACGCTACTCGCCGCGCTCGCCACCGTGTTGTACCGCTACAGCGGTCAGCGCGACATGCTCATCGGCGGGGCCGTCGCCAACCGACGGCACAGCGAACTCCACGACCTGGTGGGCTTCTTCGCCAACTCGGTGCTGTTCCGGGTGCGCCTCGACGACGATCCCAGCTTCACGGAACATCTGGCACGGGTACGCCGGACCTGCCTGGAGGCGCACGCCCACCAGGACGTCCCGGTGGACCTGATCGCCCAGCGCCTGTTCCCCGAGCGTGACCTCGCGCGCAACCCGCTGTACCAGGTGAATCTCACGTTGCACAACACACCGGCCGTGACCGGTGCCCCGTCCGGCCTGACAGTGACGCTGCTCGACACGGCGGCCGAGTCCTCCCGCTTCGACCTCGACTTCAACATCCTCGAGACCGACGAAGGGCTCGACTGCCTGGTCGACTACGCCACTGACCTCTTCGACGCCGCCACCGTCGGCAGGCTCTCCGACTCCCTCACCGTGCTGCTCTCCGCCGTTGCCGCCGACCCCGACCGGCGTCTCTCGGCCCTGCCGGTGCTGTCCGCGCGCGAACTGCGGCGGATCGTGAGCGAGTGGAACGACACCGGCACCGAGTCCTGCGCGACCCCCCTGCACGAACTGGTGGCGGCCCAGGCGACCCGCACGCCCGACGCCATCGCGGTGTGCGCCGCGGATCACACCTTGACGTACGCCGAACTCGACGGCGCGGCAAACCGGCTCGCCCACCATCTGCGGGACGCCGGGGCCCGACCCGGCACCGTGGTGGCCGTGCTGATGGATCACGCACCCGAGACCGTGACCACACTGCTCGCGATCCTCAAGACCGGCGGCGCCTATGTGCCGCTCGACCGCACCCATCCCCCGTCCCGGACGAACGCCATGATCGCCGACAGTCAGGCCGCCGTCCTGGTGGTGTCCGACGGCCTGCCGGCAGAGGTGGACCCGGCCGGCGCCCGAGTCGTCCGGCCGGCCGCTGAAGCCGACGCGATCGCACGACGGCCCTCGACCGCCCCGGATGTCCCGGTTTCGGCGGACGACCTCATCTACCTCATGTTCACATCGGGCTCCACGGGCCGCCCCAAGGCGGCCCTGCTCACCCACCGCAACGTCGTCAACTACCTGCAATGGGCCAAGGACCACTACTCCGCGGCTGCCGGAACGGGCGTACCCGTGCACTCGCCGCTCGCCTTCGACCTGACCGTGACGAGTGTCTTCGCGCCCTTGCTCGCCGGGCAGCGCGTGCTCCTGCCGGCACCGACCGCCGACGACACCCCCGACGCCGCTCTGCACGATCTGCTGGCGAACGCCGCTGACCTGAGCTTCGTCAAACTGACGCCCTCGCACCTGAGGCTCCTGGAGCAGTCCGCGGACGGCGGTCCGCTCATCCTGCCCGCCCGGACCGTCATCCTCGGCGGGGAGGACCTGCACGAGGACACCCTGTCCGCGCTGCGCGCGGGTACGACCGCGGTCCGGATCATCAACGAGTACGGACCCACCGAGACCGCTGTGGCCTGTACCGCCTTCGAGGCAAGGAGCAGTCCGCCGGCGGGGAGCGGGGGCCGGGTGCCGATCGGCCGGCCGATCGCCAATGTCCGCGTCCACGTCCTGGACGAGGCGCTGCGCCCGGTGCCGGTCGGCGTGCCGGGCGAGGCCTGTGTCGGCGGCGCCGGAGTGGGCCAGGGTTACTGGAGGCGGCCCGCGCTCACCGCCGAACGCTTCGTGCCCGACCCCTTCGGCACGATTCCGGGCGCCAGGCTGTACCGAACCGGAGACCTGGTCAGGCTGTTGCCCAGCGGCGAGCTGGAGTACCTGGGGCGGCGGGACGACCAGGTCAAGGTGCGCGGCCACCGGCTTGAACCCGCTGAAGTCGAGGCCGCGGTACGCAGCCATCCAGAGGTACGGCAATGCGCCGTCGAGATGGTGCGCCGGGCACCGGGCGACGAGCGGATCGTCGCCTTCGTCTGCCTGCGAGACGGCTCCAGCCGCGACCGGAACTGGGACGGAGACCGCGTCGAGGAGTGGCGCCGCCTGTACGAGACCACCTACGGTGATCTGCCGGGGGACCGCGACACCCCCTTCAACCTCGCGGGCTGGCTCAGCAGTTACACCGGTCGGCCCTTGGACGAGGCGGAGATGCGCAGCTGGCTGGACGACACGCTCCGCCGCATCAGCACCCTGCGGCCCCGTGACGTCCTGGAAATCGGCAGCGGCACCGGCATGATCCTGCTGAACCTGGCGGCCGGGTGCCGAAGCTACCGGGCCACCGATGTCTCGGCCGCCGCCGTGGCGTACGTACAGCGCACGGTGGCCGCCCTGGACCTCCCGCCCGGCCGGGTCGAGGTCCGCACGGCTCCCGCGCACCAGAGCATCACCCCGGAGGCGGGGGACCCGGCACCCGACACGGTGGTGCTCAACTCGGTGGCCCAGTACTTCCCCTCGGCCGACCACCTGCTGGATGTGGTCCGGCAGGCCGTCGACGCGGTGCCCGACGGCGGCCACGTCTTCCTCGGCGATCTGCGCAGCCTGCCCCTCCTCGACCTGTTCCACACGTCCGTCCAGGTACACCGGGCCCCGGCGAACATGCGCATCGCCGAACTGCGGTCCAGGATCCGCCGACGGCGGGCCCTCGACCCGGAACTGTGTGTCGACCCCCGGCTGTTCAGGGAACTCGCGGCTCGCTGGCCCCGGGTCGCGCAGGTCCGCGTCCTGCCCAAGCGCGGCCGCTACGACAACGAGCTCAGCCACTACCGGTACGACGCCGTCCTCACTGTCGGTCCCAAGGCACCCACGCCGCAGCGATCCGGCGTGGAGCTCGACTGGGCCACCACACCGCTCACGCCGGGCGAGCTCCGGCGACTTCTGGAGCAGGAGCACCCCGAGTGTCTCCGTCTCACCGGCGTGCCCAACGCCCGGCTGTGCGCGGCCCGATCTCTGCGCGACCTCATCGAGGATCGTGCTCCTACCTCCTCCGTGGGTGAACTCCGAGCCCGGGCCAGCGCCGTGCCCCGGCACGGCTGCGCACCGGAGGACTGGTGGGACCTGGCGGACCAGTGCGCCTACGAGGTGGAACTGAGCTGGCTGGAAGGGCGGTCCGACGGCGCGTACGACGTCGTCCTGGTGCGCCGCGGGGCGGGCGCCGATTCCGCTGTGTCCTCGACCGCCTTGATGGACCGCAGTGCCACGCCACCCGCTGAGCTGTTCGACGCACGGCGCTACACCAACGACCCTCACTGGCGTCGGGCCTGCGCGGTGACCATTCCGGACATCGACGCCCACGTACGGCGCTGGCTCCCCGAACCGGTACTGCCGGCCCATTACGTCCCGCTGCCCGAGCTCCCGCTCACCTCGAACGGGAAGACGGACCGCACCCAGCTGCGCCGCCTGGCCGCGGATCCCGAGGTCGTGGAGCGGGCCGCGTGGACAGCGGCCACACGGGAGCTCACCGGTACCGAGCAGGTGGTCGCCGACGTCTGGCGCGAGCTGCTCGACTGCGGCGACGTCACGCCCGACGACGACTTCTTCGGGCTGGGCGGGCACTCCCTCCTCACCCTCCAGGTCGTCTTCCGCCTGCGCAAGCGCCTGGGCGTCGCCCTGCCGGCTCGCGCCCCGTTCGACCACCGGACCCTTGCCGAGCTGGCCGACTGTATCGACGCGCTGCGGGAGCCCGAGGGCGACGCCGGGCCGCCGCCGCTGACCGCCACGCCCCGCGGTGGCGTGCTGCCGGCCTCGTGTGCTCAGGAACGTCTCTGGTTCATGGACCAGTTGAACCCGGATGATCCCCGGTACAACGTCCCGGTCTTCGACCGGATCCACGGCCCGCTCGACCCCACGGCGCTGTCCCGGGCGCTGGACGCGCTCGTCGCCCGGCACGAGGTGCTGCGGACCCTGATCACCGCGCCCATGGGCACGCCCCGGCAGGAGATCCGGCCGCCCGAGCCGGTGCCCTTCCCGCTGGTCGACCTCACCGCTCTGCCCGTGACCGCACGGGAAGCTGAACTGGCGCGGCTGGTGCGGGCGGAGTACCACCGCCCCTTCGACCTGGCCGAGGGGCCGGTCCTGCGCACCCACCTGGTGCGCCTCGCTCCGGAGGATCATGTCCTGTTGCTGTCACTGCATCACATCGTGCACGACGGCTGGTCGTTCGGACTGTTCAACTCCGATCTCGCCGCGTTCTACCAGGCTTTCGCCGAGGGACGCGAGCCCGAACCGGCCACGCAGCCGGTCCAGTACGCCGACTACGCCGTGTGGCAGCGGCGGCTGCTCGACGAGGGTCACCTGGACGCCCAGCTGGCCTACTGGAAACACAGGCTGGCCGGCGTCACGGATCTGCCCCTGTTGCCAACGGATCACCCACGGCCCGTCCGGCCCACCGGCCGGGGCCGGCTGCTCCCGGTCTCGATCCCGGCGGAAACCGTGGGCGAGATCCGGCAGCTGTGCCGAACGACCGGGGCCACCCCGTTCGCTGTGCTGCTCACCGCGCTCAGCGCGGCCCTGTCCGCCCACACGGGCGAGCAGGAGGTGACCGTCGGCACCGATGTCGCGGGCCGGACCGCCGCGGAGACGCAAGAGATGCTCGGCTTCTTCGTCAACCAACTGGTGCTACGCGTCGACCTCGCCGGCGGGCCGACCCGGCGGGAGCTCCTGTCGCGTGTCCACGGCACGGTACTCGAGGCGCTCAGCAACCAGGACGTGCCCTTCGAACGGGTCGTACAGGCGCTCAACCCGCCCCGTAGCCGTCGGCACAGCCCGCTCTTCCAGAGCAAGCTCGTACTGAACAACACACCGGGACGGCCCGGCCTCGAGATCCCGGGGCTGCGGATCACACCGGTCCCGGTCGACCTCGACACCACCAGGTCCGACCTGGCGCTGGTACTACAGGAGAGCCGGCAGGTGCGGGACGGAAACGGCCCGCCCGACGCGGACGGGGAGATCACCGGTTTCCTGGAGTACAGCACCGAGCTGTTCGAGGAATCCACCGTCACCAAACTGCTCGACGACTTCGACCATGCCCTCAATGCTCTGATCGACGACCCAGGGCTGGGCGCCTCGGAATCGAGGGCGGCCGCCCGATGAAGACGCTCTGGACCTATCTCCATGCGGCACCTGTCCATGGGCTGCGCCTCGACCCGGACGGCAATCATGTCGTCCTCGACGATCCTGATGGCATCCTCGTCCTCGACCTCACCGGCACGCCGGTTGCCGCCTCACACCTTCCCGCGGCCGCGGACCTCGCCCCGCCGGAGAGCGGGCGCCGCATCACCACCGATGGCGTCCGGCTGACGCTGGTGCTGGACGGCATCGCTCTGGACGAGGCCGAGTTGGACAGCCCGGTCACCGCGGTCGTCACCACACCGGACGGCTCGGTCGTCGTGGCCGGCACCGAGAGGGGCACGGTGTACGGGCTGCGGCCCTTGCTCACCGAGGACGAGGCCCTGGCGTTCCTCGACAAAGAACGGGATTTGCTGCAGACCCCGGACGCCGCCGCGGCGAGGTACGCCGCCGACCTGTACCTCGGCATGAGCTCCGCCCGCTTCGCCGTGCGACGGCTGCGGCAGCTCGAGGACCGGCAGGTCCTGACCCCGGACACCGTCACCGCGGCCGTCGCCCAGATCGCGCTCCAGCACGGCCGGACACTGCGTCATGATGTCCGGGCCGCGTTCGAGGCGGGCCGGGCGCTGGCCGCGGCAGGGGAGCATCGCGCGGCTGTCGGCCTGCTCCAGGCGGCGGCCGACGATACGCGATTGCGGTCCCGCGCGCTGCACATGGTCGGCGAGTCCTTTCACCGCCTGGGGGCGGACTCGGCCGCGGCCATTGCATACGAGCAGGCGGCACTGAGCGGCCCCGGCGAGGACGACAAACGCCTGCTGTACGACAGCGCCCGGGCTCTCCAGGAGCGGGGCCGGTACGCCGAAGCGGCCGGCCGCTTCGAGACGCTGCTCGCCTGGGACGCCACATACCGGGATGCCTGGAAGCGCCATGAGGACAGCCGGATTCGTGCCGGCTCGCCCGCCCCGGACGCGGTCCGACCGCACGGCTCCTCAGCGCTCGTCAGGGACCTGGAGACGCGCGGTCTGCTAGGGGACTCCAACTCCCGGATCGAGGCGTACGACGCGCTGTTCTACGTTCAGTTCGACCACACCGGCGTGCACGACAGCGCCAAGAAGCGGCTGGAACTGGTCCAGTTGCTGACCGCCATCGGAGAGGTCTCCGCCGTGGCCACCTCGCTCGACGTCGGCAGTGGCACAATGCGCTATCCCCAGGTGCTCAACCGGTTCGGAGTGCAGTCGTACGGGATCGACCTCAGTGACGCGGGGATCCGCGTATGCGTGGACGAGCGGTGGGCGGGCCGGTTCGCCGTCGCGGACGGCACGGCGATGCCCTTCCGCGATGGCTGCTTCGACCTCGTCACGTGCATGATGGGCACGGTCAACCACCTGTCCGCAGCCCAGCGCGAGCGCTTCCTCGCCGAGTCGTTCCGGACGCTGCGGCCCGGCGGGCTCCTGGCGGTGAGCGCGTGGGATCCCGCGTGCCGCTTCCAGACGTTCCTGTCCTTCTACTCCCCGGCGGAGATGGCCCAGCTGCGGGCGCAGTTGACCGAGCGGGAGTCGCTCCGCGCGGAGTGCATGGCGGCGGGTTTCAGCGATGTGCGCGCCACGCCGTTCTGCACGTTCCCGGATTGGCTGGTGACGGGGGCCGGTGCATCAGGAACGAACGCCGACCACTTGGCCTGGCTGGCGGACCTGGACCGGGACCGCACGGCACACGATCCGACGCTCTCCGGCCAGATGTTCCTGCTCAGCGCGCGGCGTTGACCGCGGATGTGATCGGGCCCGCTTGTGCTGTTCGAGCGAGTGCGCCTGGCTTCGGATGCCATGACCATGACGCCAGAACCGGTCGCCACCATCAACGCAGGCCAGTTCTCCCTCCTGCGGGACGGACGATGCTACGAACCCGGGCCGCCCGCAGCCTGCGCGGGGTCTCGGCGAACACCGGCCGTCCTCACCACCTGACGACCCGCCACGCGCCGCGCGAGGGCCCGTACGCCATCGGTGCGGCGCTGGAGGCGGCCAGGCCTGATGCTGCGGACGTGCCGCACGTGGGCGGTTGGGTCCTGTCGGCCGTGAGCGGGACCGAGTGGTAGATGTCCAGCTTGCGGGCGCTGTCAAAGTACTGGTGTGCTGCACGCCGCCAACGCCATCCCCACCGCGATGCCGCACTTCGAGCGGCGCGGGGGTGGCAGCGCGCTCATCGTGGCGTCGATCACGGGGTGGAAGCCGGGCCCCAGGTCGTCGTACGCCTCCGTGAAGGCGGCGGAGATCCATCTCGCCGCCACACTCGGCCGGGAACTGGGCCCGCACAACATCCAGGTGAACGCGGTGAGTTCGGGTTCGGTGATGTCCGAGGGTGGGGGTCGGGCCTGGTTCCGGGACAACAGACCGGAGCAGTACGAGGCTTTCGCCCGCGATGACTTCCCCCGTGGGCAGCTGGTCGAGTTGCGCGAAGTAGCGGACGTGGCGTGCTTCCTGCTGTCGGCCCGCGCCGGCGGGGTCAACGGCACCAACATCTGCGTGGACGGCGTCCAGGACCACCCGAGCGCGGGCCGGTTCTTTCCGTAGACGCTGCCGGTCACGGCTCCCGTAGTGCCCGGACTGGTCGGCCCGCCCCGAAGACGCCCCGACGCCCGCCCTGATCGCCGACCGCGGCCGCGACCACGACAGGTACCGGCGTCGGGTCTGGGCCCAAGGCATCAAGCCCGTCACCGCCCGCCGCGGCGCTGAGCAGGGCTCGGCCTCGCCACCTGTCTGATCACCCATCGCCACGCCACTGCGGCCGGGAGCGCGGTCGCGCGGCTGCTGACCTGCTTGCGGCCGTGGAGACTGGCTGAACGCCGGAGCGGCACGTCCCCGCACGTGCGTGCGGCGCAGGCTGCGCACCAACCCCCACCTGCTACCACCCTGCTACCATGGGGTGTGACTTCCATGAAGAAGCAGACGCAGGTCCGGCTGGAAGAGGACGTGCTGGAGGCCGGCAAGGCCGCCGCGCGTGCCCGCAGGCTGGACTTCAACAAGTACGTGGAGCGGCTCATCATCGAGGACACCACCGGTGCCCGCGCCGCCGGTATGGCTGCTGCCCAGCGGCTCATCGATGAGCACGGCGTTTTCCTCGACGACCTGGAGCAGCAGCTCGACGCCCCGTACGCCGATCCGCAGCCGGGCGCCGCCGCGTGATCCTGCACGTCGACGAATCCTGGATCCTCGAAGTGGCGGAACGGGCCGGGCACCGCGATCCGGCCGCCGACGACTACGGCGTACCCATCGCTGCCGTCGCCCGCCACCGCGGTGAACTCCTCGACACCCCCGTCTACGACGGCGCCTACGCCCGCGCCGCCGCCCTGCTGCACAACCTGGGCCGCTGCCGCTGGCTGGAGCGCTCCAACCTCACCGTCGCCTGTGCCGTCGCCGTCATGTATCTCGAGGCCAGCAACATCCCTGTCAGCCCCACCCGCGAACAGCTCACCGCGCTCGCCCACGAGCTGAACAACCCGCGCTGTACCGCCGAGCGGATCGCCTCCTTCCTGCGCACCTGGAAACCCTGAATCCGAACAAGGGAGTCAGGGGCGGCGGGCGATCAGGACGTCGAAGCGCGCGTGCTCGATCAGGCTGCCCGCGGCGGCGTGTTCGGTCAGCAGGGCGAGGGTCCGCTCTCCGAACAGGGGGACGGGACGCGAAGGACGCGAGTACAGGTAGACGATGACCGTCTGGGGGTCCAAGGCCGCTCGACCGGGATGGCGTGTTCGTCGACGGCGGCGAGCGGGGACTCGGCGAGGATCTTCCGGTAGGGGCGGTCGTGCGCTGGGTACGTCTTGTGCTTGCCCGCCCGGCGTTCGCTGCCGGTGTACTCCTGAGTCAGGGACCGCAGGGCGTCCGTCTGTGCCGAGCGAGCCGTCCAGAGGCTGCCGTCCCCCATGACAACGACAGCGGCGCCCTTGGCCGTGCAGCCCACCGGAAGCGACAGCACAGCCGGCTGATCCATCCAGTGGAACGCACGGCAGGCGGTGACCATGTCGGCCGGCCAGCCGGCGTGGGGCGGGACGAACTGCTCAGCCGTTTGTTGTGAGACGGATCGTCGTGTCTCTGCGTTCGCTGGGATCACCGCGCCTGCTCCGGGATATTCTCCTCATATACCGGGGAGGGAGCTGGCCGTGTACGCGAGTCCCGACGACGAAGCCACCGCGCACCTGCTCGTAGTGGCCGCCTTCCACAACGCTGCCGCCAAGGCCGACGAACACGATGACGCCACCGTTGGCCAGTTCGCCCGGGCCGTCCTCGACCGCTTCGACGAGTACGGCGAGCTGAAGGGCCGCCTCTACGACATCGTCCGCGGGTACGCGCAGAAGTACGCCTCCCTCGAGGAGCAGGCTGCGCTGGACCGGTGGATCGCGGAGAAGACCGGCCCCTGACGCGCCGGTGTCCGACGGACAGGCCTCACCGTGTAGTTGCTGGAGGACCTCGCTAACCGGACTCGAACGCCCGGTGCCCCTTCGAGTCAGGGTCGCCTTGCGCCGCCGTCTCCGATTTCAGCACCGGAAGCGTGATGCGCAACGGACTTTGCAAGCAACTCAGCTGGCACTACCTCCACGTCGTTGACGCCGAACGCCAGCTGCTGCGTGCGGGGCTGCGGCTGCGGCTGCGGCTGTGTCGTGGCCGGGGCCGGGGCCGGGGCCGCAGCAACGTACCGCCGCTAGTCCACGCCCGTGGAAAAGAGGCCCTGCCCTCATGCACCGACCGACCTGAGATCATCGGATCCAGAACCGTGTTCGAGCCTCGAGCTCGATGATCGGTACGAATATGGCTTCTCACTGATTGCAGAGGTGGAGCGATGGTGTCACAGGCGCTGCTGGTCATGGACGTTCAGCGCAGCGTGGTCCTGCGGCTCGAGGAGCGGACGGAGGGGTATCTCTCCAGGATCGGCACCGTGGTCGCGGCTGCCCGGGCGGCGCGCATCTCGGTGATTCACGTGGTTGTGCGGTTCCGGGACGGGCATCCGGAGATCAGCCCGGACAACAAGCCGTTTGCCCCGCTGCTCGGCACGGATGTGCTGACCGAGTCCAATCCAATGACCGCTATCCACCCGGCGGTCGCCCCGCTGCCGGACGAGCCGGTGGTCGCGAAGCACTTCTTCGGTGCGTTCTCCGGCACTGACCTGGACACCCTGCTGCGGGCCCGCGGTATCGACACACTCGTTCTGGCTGGGCTCGGTACCAGCGGCGTGGTCTTCGGCACGCTTCGGGAGGCGACCGAACGCCAGTACCGTCAGATCGTCCTCTCCGACGCCTGCGACGACCTTGATCCCGAGGTCCACCAGTTCCTTGTGGACCGTGTCTTTCCCCGTGAGGCAGACGTTCTGACCATCGACGACTGGACGAAGACGCTGCCCCAAGGATCCTGAAGCCAGAGCGGGTGCGGGCACAATGCTCGCACCCGCAAGGTGCTGCCCGGCGGCTCGTGCGGCGTGTGCTCCGGATGTTGCTTCGGTGATGTGGGACCAGCAAGAGTCACCAAAGCCTCGCTGGAACGGGTCGGCCTGGACGAGAGCGCCGCACAGCAGAACCTCCCGCGCGCCCGCCGCCGGCCGCGCAACGGCAAACGCACCGCGTGACCACCAGGCTGTGGGCCCTGCCGCTCACGCCACCGCCCGTTCACGACGAGACGATCGGCTCCTACCTGAACCGGTTCGCCGATGCCAACCACCTCACCATCGGAGCACCTCTCGTCCCTGATCGTCCCGTCATGACGGCACCGCCGTGACGACACGCGAGTGGGTTACTGGCCCCCCCCGCAAGGCTCTCGCGACTCGCCGCGCTGACCATCCGGAGCCCGTCCTCCCTGATCCACGCGATGCCTCCGCTCGGCGCATTCGGCGACCCAGCCCGGTGGCTGCCGCTGTCCGCCACCGAGGAGGTCATCGAGCCGCGGCGCCGCCCGGCCTGTCGCCTCTGCATGGCCCGCCGCCATATCCGCGGCCTCGTCATTCACAGCACCTCACACCATTCGCCTCGCCGCACCCGCGCCCCCCCCAACTGCCCACCGAAGCGGCACGGCGACCCCGCGTCGCATCCCACCAGCCACAGCACAGCTGGAACAATGAAGGTCTTGCACTCGCCATCAGGGGGCATTTGTCCGTGAAGGTCGGGCTGGCACGTTCCGCCGCGGTCCAGTGGGTCGCACAGCATGCCCAATCCGATGCCGGCTATAGGGGCGCGTACTTCAGCGGCTCGACCGTCGGACTGCCGGACGATGCCGAGCTACCACCCTCCTCCGACGTCGACATCTTCGTTGTCACCGCCGCCGACAGCCCGCCTGCCAAGCCAGGGAAACTTCGCTACCAGAGCGCCCTGCTGGAGGTCAGCTACCTGCCCTGGGCCGAGCTCGCCTCCGCCGACGAGGTCCTCGCGTCCTACGATCTGGCCGGCAGCTTCCGCACCGACACGATCATCGATGACCCCACCGGCCATCTGCACAGGCTGCACGCACATATCTCGCCCCGGTTCGCTGCCCTGCCATGGGTTCGCCGCCGATGCCAGGATGCCCGCCACCGGGTCGAAGCTCGCCTGGCGGCGATCGACACCTCAGCGCCGTTCCACGAGCAGGTGACCGCCTGGTTGTTCCCCACGGGCGTGACCTGCCACATGCTTCTCGCCGCCGCCCTGCGCAACCCCACCGTCCGTCTGCGCTACCCGGCCGCGCGCGAAGTCCTCGCCACCTTCGGCCACCTTGAGCTCTATCCGGCCCTCCTGGACCTCCTCGGCTGTTCACACCTGTCCGCGCATCGCGTCCAGCACCATCTGCGCGAACTCACCGCGACGTTCGACGCCACCGCCCAGGTGGCGAAGACCCCGTTCTTTTTCAGCAGCGACATCACCCCCACCGCACGGCCGATCGCCATCGATGGAAGCCAGACCCTCATCGATGCCGGCGACTACCGCGAGGCGGTCTTCTGGATCATCGCGACCTTCGCGCGCTGCCACACCATCCTGGCCAGTGACGCTCCCAAACTGCACGACTCCCTGACTCCGGCGTTCCAGGCAGCCGTCGCCGACCTCGGCATCAGCTCCAGCCGCGACCTCCTCCTCCGTGCCGAAGAAGTCACCCGGTTCCTGCCCCGGCTCTGGCAGACCACCGAGGACATCCTGAACAGCAACCCCAAGATCACCGAATAGCGAAGGAAGAACATCGCCTCGTCCAGGGTGGTGTCAGGACACCCTGCGGTCCCGCCACGAATCCCACCTCAACCTGTCACCGCGCAGGCCAACGCCCCTATCTCTGCCAGATCTGATGAGAAGGGGCAAGCGTCGCTGAAGCAGTCCTGGCCGTCCCAGCCGTCCTGTGCCTGGGACGTGCCGCCCATGGTCCTGCCGCTCCCGAAGAAAGGCCGGGTCGGCCTGGTGATCGGGATCGTGGGTGAGGGGTGGACGGCGACCACCGGGCCGACCTGACGGTGGCCGCGCCGGGCGACGACAAGATTCGCAGCTCCGCATGGCTGCTGCCCGGCACGGACGAGGGGCTGTCGACCGGCGGCGTCACCCGGCTGTACGGCGACAGTTTCGAGCGCACCGGGAAGCTGGACCTCTATATGGGAGGCGGCGGGATCGCCCGCTAGCACTCCAGCCGTAGATCGTGATCACGCTGGACCTGCGTCGGGCTGCGAGTGCGGTGCGGGGCCGGCGCGCCGGGAAGATCTCGGGCGCCTGCGCTGTGTAGCGTGCGGGTCGGCTCAGCTGAAGATGTGGATGTTCTCGTCTACCCAGGTGCGCAGGGTCAGCGGTGCTGTGCCGGTGATCTTCTCGACGGAGTCGGAGATCTTCCAGTCCCAGGCTGCGGATTGGCGCTTGAGCTCCAGCAGGGCCTCAAGGCGCGGGCCGCCCCAGCCGAGGCGGTCGAATTCTGCCTGGGTTTCGGCGGTGGTGCGCTCGACGACCTTGATCTCCTGGCCGAGGGCCTCGCCGACGATCTCGCCCTGCCGCTGCGGGCTGAGGGCTTCGCCGCCGGTCAGGGTGTAGGCCCGGCTCTCGTGGCCGGAGGCTGTGAGGACCTTGGCGGCCACGGAGGCGATGTCCCGCGGGTGGATCATGGCGGAGACCGGGTCGCCCTCGGTGACGTACATGGTCCGCTGCTTGCCGATGGTGTCGGCGTAGCCGTAGAGGTAGACCATGAAGGTGCCGGGGCGCAGGATGGTCCACTCCAGGCCGGACTCCTGGATGACCTGCTCGCCGGCGCGGTGGCCGGAGGTCAGCGGGTCGGTGGCGCCGTAGCCGACGCCGCTGGTGGAGAGCTTGACCAGGTGCTTGACGCCGGCCTCGCGGGCGGCGGCGACGAGGGTGCGCTCCTGGACGGGGCCCTCGGGCCCGTAGCCGGGCGGGCAGACGAAGACGCGGTCGACGCCGGCCAGGGCGGCGGGGAGCGTCTCGGGCTTGTCGAAGTCGCCGGCGACGACCTCGACGCCCTCGGGGAAGCTGACCTTCTCCGGCGAGCGGGTCATGGCCCGCACGGGCACGCCGTCGGCGGCGAGCTGTGCGACGAGTTCGCTGCCGACATTGCCGGTGGCGCCAGTAACCAGAATCATGCGTGTGTCTCCTTGGAGGATGTGCTGCACGGCGGACGCCGTGCGCGAAGGCCACTTGTCGAGTGGTGAGTCAGGAGTCGCTGCGGGCGACGGAGTCGGCCGGCTCGGCGGCGGATGTTTCCGGCTCGGTCGGCTTTTGTCCGCCGGCGAGCTTGATGTCCTTGAGGAAGAGCGAGGCCACGAGTCCGATGAGGACGATGGGGATGACGGTGTAGAAGATCACGCGGAGTGAGTTCGCGTAGACGCTGGCGAGTTCGAGCCGCAGCGGGGCGGACAGCTTGCTGAGGACCTCGGGTGAGAGGGAGCCGTCCTTGTCGATGTGGACACCCAACTTGCCGAGGCGGTCGTGGAGTCCGGTGCCAAGCCGGCTGCTCATGAGGGCGGCGAAGAAGGAGACTCCGAGCGCGGTGCCGAGCTGGCGCAGGAGGGTCGCGGTGCCCTGGATGGCACCGATGTCCTGCATGCTCGCGGTGTTGCGGGCGGCGAGGCTGAGGGCCTGAGAGTTGAGGCCACCGGCGATGCCGAACAGCAGCATGTAGACGACGGCGAGCAGGATGCCGGTCGAGGGCCCGGCGGTGGAGAAAAGCACCGCGGCGATGGCGAAGACGACCATGCTGAGCGCCGGGAACCAGCGGTAGGAGCCGGTGTGACCGATGACCTTGGCGCTGAGGTAGGAGGTCAGTACGACGGCGAGCATCATCGCGGTGAGGGCGAAGCCGGATTCCGTGACATCGAGGGTGAGTACGGTCTGCAACCACAGCACCAGGTAGTTGATGAGGCCGAGGCCGACGAATCCCGAGATGAAACCGAGGATGACGACGGTGGTGAAGGTCTGGTTGGTGAACAGTCGCAGCGGGATCACCGGGTCGACCGCGCGGCGCTGCGACAGGACGAAGAGCACGATGGCGATGACGGATCCGGCCGCGAGGCCGACGATGACCGGGGAGCTCCAGGCGTATGTGACGCCGGCCCAGCCGGTGAGGAGGTCGAGGCACGGCGATCGCCAGGACGAGAAGGACAACTCCCGCGTAGTCGATGTGGGCCTTCTGGCAGCGGGCGGGCAGGTGCAGCAGCGAGGAGAGGACCAGCAGGACCACCGCACCGATGGGCAGGTTGAGGAAGAACACCCAGCTCCAGCTGGTGAGTTCGGTCAGGATGCCGCCGAGTGTGGGGCCGGCCAGGGAGGCGGCGCCGAAGGTGATGGAGAGCCAGCCGTAGTACCGGGCGCCTTCGCGCGGGGAGAACATCTCGCCGATGGTCGCGAGGACGGAGATGAACAAGCCGCCGCTGCCGATGCCCTGGACGACGCGGAAGGCGATGAGCTGACCCATCGTCTGCGCGAGGCCGCACAGGGCGGATCCGAGCAGGAAGACGACGATGGAGGCGATGAAGACGCGCTTGCGTCCGAACAGGTCGCCGAGCTTGCCGTAGACGGGGGCAGCGGCGCTGCCGCCGATGAGGTAGCCGGTGGTGACCCAGGCGAACTGGTCGAGTCCGCCCAGGTCACTGACCATGCGGGGCAGCGCGGTGGCGACGATCTGGGTGTCCAGCAGGGAGAGGAAGACCGTCACCATCAAGGTGAGGACGACGGCGTGGGTCCTGTCCGGCGCGGCCGGTTCTGCGGGGGCGCCGACGGCAGGCTCGGCTGAGCGGGAAACCATGGAAAGTCCTTGTAATCGAGGAGCGATGCCGCAGTGCGGAGCATCGCCCGAAGTGGGAGTGCGCGTAACGAACTCGGTGAAGAACGCTGCTTGCTTCAGCAGCGGAGATGGGGTGGTCGGATCCTGTGTCCGACTCCGGCCTTCTTCGGCCCTCTCAACCGTCGATCAGTCCTCAACGGACTTGTCGATCACGGTTCTTCGCAGGTCGCTTAGCTTCTCGCCACTCCCTCTGCGTCGATTACAGATGCCGGACACGCTAGCGGACGGTTCGCGGACCGTGCAACCTTGATCGTGTCGACGCCGACGCGTCAGGGACCAGGATGACCTTTCCTGGCTGGACTGTGATCACGGCGGTGGGTGCCGGTGCGGACATGGGTGCGGCCAGCGCTGATCATCGGTGCGTGAGGACAAACGATCAGGCGGTGGCGGCAGGCGACAGCGTAGACCCCGCCGCTGGCAGGAGTCGTTCGAGGCCCTGATGGACCGGATCGCGGGCCGATTCGCCCGGGTCGAACCCCGCCGCAGAATACGACGGTTGGTACTCGGTCTGCTCTCGGACCTGCCCCGCAAGAACTGGGCAGTCACCGGCTGCTGATCCGCCGCAACCGCACCACCGGTGAACTGGCCTATTACCACGCTGGTCCGCATCGCCGGCTCAAGATGGCGGGTGGAAGAGACCTTCCAGGCCGGCAAGGGCCTGGCCGGACTGGACGAGCACCAATTCCGCCGCTTCACCTCGTGGTCCCGCTGGGTAACCCTGGCCATGCTCGCTCACGCCTTCCTCGCCGTCGTCCGCGCCGACGAACACGCCCGACATCCCGCCCCGGACGGGCTGGTCCCGCTCACCTGCAACGAGATTCAGCGACTGTTCACGACGTTGGTCGTCCGGCCCGTGCATGATGCAGCCCACCGGCTCCGCTGGTCCGCCTGGCGACGCCGCCATCAGGCCCGAGTCCGCGTCAGCCATTACCGCCGACAGGGAATCTGCATCGGCGAGCAACGCCCCCAACACCCACCGCTGCCGCGCATGGCCCACATCCACCGGCACCCCATCCCGCCACGCCTCGATGGCGCCCAAGACTCCGAACCGCACCGCCATACCCACCCCCCGCCATGGTCACGTCACTCTGCTTATCTGCCGCTGACCACCGGGTACAGCCCGATTGCAGACTTCCCGAAGGTTTCCCGAACACCGCCCCGGCAGGGTGAGAACACAACGCCCGTACGAATCCCAACAGCTCAGCAACCGGCCTTGGCCCGGACATTCGTTGGGGGACTAGGGGGTGCGGGGCCGGGGGCGGACTCGTCCGCCCCCGCAGCAAAGACGGCACGGTCAGGCCGAGGCCGCGACCTTGCCGCTCAACAGAGCTCCGGAAGCGTTCCGTCAAGAAAGGGAGACCAGCGTCATGTCGTTACGCAAAGTGTTCTCTACCGTGGCCGTGGCAGCGGCCCTGGTCGGCACCGGGCTGGGGACAGCTTCGGCAGCGCAGGCAGCCGAGAAGCCCACCGTCATCGCAGCGACCCCCGTCAACGCCAAGGCACCGACAAGTGCCGCCGCTGGATATGTGTACTACGACTGGTACTGGACCAGGGCCAACTGCAAGGCTGCGGGCACAGTTCTGAAGAACGCAGGGGAGACGACCAAGTTCTACTGTGAGAACGACGGACTCGTCGTCGATCTGTACATCTGGAAGTAAGAACCGGAGAAGACACCCGCTGCACAAGTAGGCAACGGGCGCCCGCAGCCGGATCCATGGCTGTGGGCGCCTGCCTTTCTGCGGTATGCGTATTGTGCATGGACTTCTCCAGTACGGCTCTACGGGTGCTGCGGCAGGTCGCCGAGTCTGGGAGCCTTACCGGAGCGGTCTCCCAGCTCGGCTACACCCAGTCGGCGGTCTCACGCCAAGCGGCGGCCCTCGAACGGAGCGCGGGCGCTGTGCTGTTCGAGCGCCGCTTCGACGGGGTGCAGCTCACTCCCGCCGGCCTGAACCTGCTGCGGCACGCTCGCATGATCCTGGACTCCGTCGCGGCGGCCGAGCGCGAGCTCACCGGCTGTGCCGCACAGACGGAATTGGTGCGGTTGGGGATGTTCCCCAGCGCCGGGGCAGTGATCCTGCCCGGCGTGCTCACGCGGCTCGCAATGGCCACCCCGCACATCACGGTCACGACGCGTGAGGGCACCACGCCCGGCTTGCTCCGGGCGCTGCGGGCGGGCTCGATCGATATCGCCGTGCTGACGTCCCGTCCGCTGCTCCGGCCGTCGGACGGCGAGTCCCCCCGGCTGCACGCCGAGGCCGTCGAGGACACCGAACTGCTCATAGGGGCGTCGACCACCGGCTTGTTCGCCCGCCGGAGCGCGGTGCACGTCGACGAGCTCGTCGATGCTCCCTGGATCGCGGCCCCGTCATCGAGTGCAGAACCTCTGCTCGGGGTTTGGCCGGGCCTGCCTGGGCGGCCGCGCATTGTCCACACCACGGGGGACTGGCTGACGAAGCTGCACCTGGTTGCCGGCGGCTTCGGCGTGCCAACTGTCCCGTCCCGCATGTCGACGGTGCTGCCGCCTGGCGTGAGCCTGCTGCGCGTCGTGGACGGAGTACCCCCCGAGGTCCGGCGGATTCTCGTGGCGCGGCTTCCCGGCCGACCGTCCGCGGGACTCTCGGCTGTCATCCGAGCGATTACCTCGGACGCCTGACCGGTCGCCGGAGTCCGCCGACGCCGTGCACCGTCACGTGTCCCGTTGCATGACCAAGGCCTATCACCGGGAGTACGTCGAAGCCGCCTTGGCGAATACCCCGATGACGTCACATCTCGGTTCTGGCACGACGTCACCAACTGGCTGCGCCCCGACGCTCCGTGCAGCCCGGAGCGGCTGTTCTGCCAGACCCACGGACGCAGCGGACGCTCCAGCGACCAGCTCGTCCCCGGCTGGCCGTACTCGTTCGTCGCCGCCCTGGAGGCCGGCCGCACCTCTTGGTGCCGGCTGCTTGACGCGGTCGGCCTCGGCCGGGACCGCGACGTCGCAGAGGTCACCGCCGCCCAGGTCCACCGCGTCATCACCGATCTGATCGACGGCTGCCAGTGGGAGACGGGTGTCCCGGACATCCTGGTGGTCTTCGACGCCGGCTACGACGCTCCGCGCATGGCCTACCTCCACCGGGAGAAGCCGACCGAACCCGCCCGGCTCACCCCTGCCCCCGTCCGCCGGGGGTTTCGGCACCTCCGCCCGCACCTGCACTGCCCCGCCGTGCAGCGAAACCCCGCCCGGACCGGGAAGGCCAGTCGGCTCGAAGGACCGTCGTTCCGCCACCCGCCACGACGTCGGCAAAAACACCGGACGCCCTGGCAGCATCACCGAGCGGGACCAGATCAAAGGTCGCGAAGGTCAAAGAACGAGCTCAGCAGAGTCCGGGCCTCGTCCCTGGCGGCGGCCACGGCCGGTTCGGCCAGCCCGCACAGCCGGAGGCACGACGACGCGACGGCATCCGTGTCGGCCGCTTCCGGCTCACGGGAACGCCGTACCTGGATGACGACCTCCACCAGCTGGATCAGCAGTTCGCCGAGCCGCTCGGCGGGCACGCTCCGGGCGACGTCCTCGCTTGCCGCGAGGGCGCCGAGGGCGCCGTAGTTCGCCTGGAGCCGGCCCCGCTCGGCCCGGAAGGCGTCGAAGCGCTCGGCCCGCACCTCCGGCAGCAGGTAGAGCGTGCCGACGTTGTAGGGGGTGCGGGAGAGGGTACGTACGTCCACGGCGGCCACCGCGTAGAGCGCGGCGGCCGCGTCGGCCCGCTCCGGCACCAGTGCCCGGATCCGCTCCACCATCTGCAGACTGGGCCGTACGGACGTGGCCAGCAGCTCGGCGAGGATGTCCTCCTTGGTGGAGAAGTGGTAGTACAGCGACGCCTGTCTGATGCCGACCCGCTCGGCGATCATCCGGGTGCTGGTACCGGCGACCCCGCGTTCGACGAAGAGCGCCCCGGCCGCGTCGAGGATCTGCTCCCGGGCGGAAGTGCCGGGGTCGGACGGCGGCGTGTGCCGGGGCCTGCCTTGACGGGGACGCGTCGTCGTCATGGCCCCATCCTGCCACCACCCCGGCATGCCGCCGCTCCCCGTCACGTGGAGGCCGTATAGGCCCGCCAGCCGCCGTACCCGGTGATGTCGGGCGCACCCTCGACGGCGTACGGCTCGACGAGGAAGCCGCTGACCCGCCGCCCGTCGGCCAGTTCGACCGTACCGATGACCATCGGCGGGGGAACCGTGGCGGTGAACGCCCCGAAGCCCGCCGCCGGAAGCCGCCAGACCTCACCCTCGATGCCCGGCTCCGCACCGCCTGCCCCGTTCCGGGCGACCCGCCCGCCCCCGGTGTCTCCTTCGCCCTCGGCGACCCGGACCAGGCCCGGCTTGGGCGGCTCGGTGGCCAGGGCGTACAGCCGGTAGTCGCCGGTGGTGCGCGCCGGGCCCACCAGGGTGCCGCCCGCCTGCACCACCTGGGCGTTGAGCGGCTGCCCGGTGAGGTGGGCGCCGGCCACGAACAGGTCGAGTCCCGGGTTGGCGAACCGCTCGGCCAGGACGGCCAGGGCACGGTCGGAGAAGGCCGGTCCGGTGAACATCACGCCGAACGGCAGGCCGTCCACGAACCCGGCCGGAACGGCGAGCGAGGCGCAGTCCAGCAGATTGGCGAAGTTCGTGAAGCGCCCCAACCGGGCGTTGGCGCCGACCGGATCGGCCGCCACCTGCTCAAGGGTGGGATGCCAGGTCGTCGTAGGGGTCAACAGGGCCGTGCAGCCGTCCAGGGCCGCGCGTCCGGCCGCCCCGAGCGCGGCGAGCCGGGCGGTGTCGGCGGCCCAGTCGGCGGCGGTCTTGTCCCGGCCCGCCAGCACGATGCCGGCGACGGTGGGATCGAGGTCGGTGCCGATCAGATCGCGGTGCTTCTCCAGATGCGCGCCCACGGCGGCGTACCGCTCGGCGACGAACGCGCCGCCGTACAGCAGTTCCGCGGCCTGGAGCATCGGGGTGATGTCGGCCTCGACGATCTGCGCGCCGGTGCTCGCCAGCCGGGCGACCGCCGCGTCGAAGGCCTCGCGCCAGCCGTCGGCCATGCCCTGGAGATGCTCCGGAGCCGGCACGGCGACCCGGGGGCGGGCAGGGGGCGGCGGGAGCTGGGCGCCGGTACGGGAGAGCGGGTCGGCGGGGTCCGTGCCCTCGGCCAACTCGGCGGCCAGGCGGGCCAGTCGCAGGTCCCGGGCGAAGACCGTCACGCAGTCGAGGGTGTAGCAGGCGGGCACCACCCCGGTCACCGGCACCAGGCCCTTGGTGGGCTTGACCCCGACGACGCCATTGAGGGCGGCGGGCACCCGGCCGGAGCCGGCCGTGTCGGTGCCGAGCGCGAGGTCGGCGATGCCCAGCGCGACCGCGACGGCGGAACCGGAGGACGACCCGCCGGAGACGCGGGCCGGGTCCCAGGCGTTGCGCACCGCGCCGTAGGGGCTGCGGGTGCCGACCAGCCCGGTGGCGAACTGGTCCATGTTCGTCTTCCCGAGGACCACCGCGCCGGCCGCGCGCAGCCGCGCCACCGCGGGCGCGTCGGCCCGCGGGACGTAGGCGTACGACGGGGCGCCCGCGGTCGTGGGCAGGCCGGCCACGTCGATGTTGTCCTTGACGGCGGCCAGCAGGCCGGCCAGCGGCAGCGCCGGGTCGATCCCGGCCGCCTCGGCGAGCACCTCCTCGCTCGGCCTGAGGTGGATCCAGATCTCGGGCCGCCCGGCGCTCGCGATGCGGTCGTAGGCGGCCTCGACGCGAGCGGCCGGTGTCCCGGCGGTCATGCCCGCACCGCCGCGAGGATCTGGCCGGAGGTGACCTGCTCACCGGGCTTGACGTAGATCTCCAGCAGGGTCCCGGCGGCCGGGGCGCTGACCTTGGACTCCATCTTCATCGCCTCCAGGGAGAGGATCGGGTCGCCCTCGGCGACGGCGGCGCCGGGCTCGGCGACGGTCTGCCAGACGGTGGCGGTGAACGGCGCGGTGACCGGCACCGCGCCGTCGGGAACGGTGATGGGGTCGGCGGCGGCGTCCGCGCCGGCGGTCACGGGCTCAGGCGCGTCGTCCCGGTCGAACTCGCCCGCGGCCCGCCAGCGCTGCTTCTCCGCCTCGAACGCGGCGCTCTGCCGCTCCCGGAACGCCGCGATCGAGTCGGCTTCGGCCGCCAGGAAGGCGTTGTACTCGGCGATCGAGAAGGTGCCCTCCTCGGTCTCGAAGCGACCGCGACCGGCGTCCGTCTCCGCGCGCAGTTCCAGCAGCTCCTCCGCGCTGACCGGGTACCACTCGATGCGGTCGAAGAAGCGCAGCGCCCACGGCGAGTCCTGGAACAGGCCGCCCTTGCGGAACCGGTTCCAGATCTGCACGGTACGGCCGACGAACTGGTAGCCGCCGGGGCCCTCCATGCCGTAGACGCACAGGTAGGCGCCGCCGATACCGACGGAGTTCTCCGCGGTCCAGGTGCGGGCCGGGTTGTACTTGGTGGTCACCAGACGGTGCCGGGGATCGAGCGGGGTGGCGACGGGGGCGCCGAGATAGACGTCGCCGAGGCCGAGCACCAGGTAGGAGGCGTCGAACACGGTGCGGTAGACGTCGTCGGCGGTGTCCAGGCCGTTGACCCGGCGGATGAACTCGATGTTCCACGGGCACCACGGGGCGTCGTCGCGCACCCCGGCCATGTACCGCTCGATGGCCAGCCGGGTCGCCGGATCGTCCCAGCTGAGCGGCAGCCGCACCGTCCGCGAGGGGACCACCAGCTCGTGGGTGGGCGGCACCTCGTCCTCCAACTCCCGCAACAGAGCAGCGAGCTGACGAGGGCGCAGGTTCTGCCTGTCGGTGTGGATCTGGAGCGACCGGATGCCCGGCGTGACGTCGAGGATGCCGGCGGGCGCGTGGGCGGCCAGGGTCTTTTGCAGCGCGTGCACCCGCATCCGCAGGCCGAGGTCGAGCACCATGGGGCCGTACTCGACCAGGACATTGCCGTCGCCGTCGCGGCGGTAGGTGACGCCGGGACGGTCGTCGGTGGGCTCCAGACGGCCGAGCACGCCGTCGTCGCCGTCGCCGCCGGTACTGATCAGCGCGGGCGAGGACCGGCGGGCGTCGAGGCCGGCCGTCTCGGCTTCCCTGACCGGTACGAAGCGGACGGTGTCGCCGGGGCGGAGCTGGCCGAGCTTCCACAGGTCGCCGCCGGCGACCACCGCGGGGCAGACGAACCCGCCGAGGGACGGCCCGTCGGGGCCCAGCACGATCGGGGTGTCACCGGTGAAGTCCAGGGCGCCCACCGCGTACGGCGTGTCGTGGATGTTGGAGGGGTGCAGACCGGCCTCGCCGCCGTCCTGGCGGGCCCAACGGGGCTTGGGCCCGATCAGGCGGATGCCGGTGCGGGCCGAGTTGTGGTGCACCTGGTAGTCGGTGGCGTAGAGGGTGTCGATGTCCTCGCGGGTGAAGAACTCGGGCGCCGCGTGCGGGCCTTCGGTGACGGCGATCCGCCAGTGGGAGGTGATCGCGGGCCGGCGCTCGGCCGGGACCGGGCCGCCGTCGGCGGTCCGGAAGGCCCCGGGGCGCAGGACGTCCCCGGCGACCAGTGCCCGCCCGCCGTGCCCGCCGAAGCCGCCGAGGGTGAAGGTCGAGGCGCTGCCCAGGTAGTCGGGTACGTCGATGCCGCCCCGGACGGCCACATAGCTGCGCAGGCCGGGCCCCTGGCAGGCGCCGAGCACCAGGATGGAGCCGGCCGGGACCGGCACCGGCTCCCACAGGGCCACAGCGGTGCCGTCCACGGTGACCGGGACCGGAGCGCCGGTGACGGCGACCACGGTGGCGTGCGAGAAGCGCAGGGTCAGCCCGCCCGCGGTGACCTCCAGGCCGGGCGCCTCGGCCGGGTTGCCGACGGCCAGGTTGGCCTCGGTGAAGGAGACGGTGTCGAAGGGGCCGCTCGGCGGCACGCCCACGTGCCAGTAGCCGAGCCGGCCGGGCAGGTCCTGGACCGTGGTCATCGCCCCCGGGACCAGGACGTCGATGCGCGGTTCGGGGTCGCGGGCGGTGTCGAGGGTGCTGGTGCTGTGCACCGCCTCGCGCACTTCACTGTGTACGGCCAGTGCGCGCAGCAGGCCCAGGTTGGTGACGATGCCGTCCACCCGGCTCCCGGCCAGCGCCCGGCCGAGCACGTCGAACGCGGCATCCCGGCTCGGCGCCTTGGCGATCACCTTGGCGAGCATGGGGTCGTAGTACGGCGAGATCTCCAGACCGGTCTCGGCGAAGCCGTCGACGCGGACGCCGGGCATGCCGTCCGTGCCCTGGCCGGGGAAGACCGCCCGCGTGATCAGACCCGAGCTGGGCAGTGCGTCCCTGCCGGGGTCCTCGGCGTAGACGCGGGCCTCCACGGCGTGTCCGGCGGGCTCCCACTCCCGCTCGAACACCGTGTCGTCCACCCTGCCGTCGCGGGCCAGCAGGAGCATGAGTTCGACGAGGTCGACACCGTACGCCTCCTCCGTCACCGGGTGCTCGACCTGGAGGCGGGTGTTGACCTCCAGGAAGGCGGCCTCCTCGCGCACCGGGTCGTAGACGAACTCCACGGTCCCCGCGCCGCGGTAGCCGACCGAGGCGAGCAGCCGACGCGAGGAGTCGTGCAGCAGTGCGCGCACACGGCCGGGCAGGGCCGGGGCCGGGGCCTCCTCGATCACCTTCTGATTGCGGCGCTGCAGCGAGCAGTCGCGGTCACCGAAGACGGCGATCCGGCCGGTGCCGTCGCCGAAGACCTGCACCTCGACATGGCGGGCGGGACGCACCAGGCGCTCCAGGAACACGCCGGCCGACCCGAAGTGGGACTCCGCGAGCGCCGCGACGCGGGCGAAGGCCTCGCGCACCTCCTCGGTGGTGGCGCAGGCCTGCATGCCGATGCCGCCGCCACCGCCCGTCGCCTTGACCATCACGGGCAGCCCGATCCCTCCGGCCGCGGTGACGGCCTCCTCGGCGCTCCCGAGCAGCTCCGTCCCGGCCAGCAGCGGTACTCCTGCCGCCTTGGCCAGGGCGCGCGCGGTGTGCTTCTCGCCGAACGCGGTGATCTGGTCGGCGGTCGGCCCGGCGAACCTCAGGCCCGCCTCCTCCACGGCACGGGCGAAGGCGGTGTTCTCGGAGAGGAAGCCGTAGCCCGGGTGGATGATCCCGGCGCCCTGGGCGAGCGCGGCCTCGATGATCGCGTCACCGCGCAGGTACGACTCGCGGGCGGGCGCCGGACCGAGGCGTACCGCGTGGTCGGCCTCGCGGACGTGCGGAGCGGCCCGGTCGGCGTCGGAGAAGACGGCCACCGTACCGAGCCCCATCTTCCTCGCGGTACGGATGACACGGCGGGCTATCTCACCGCGGTTGGCGACGAGAACGGCGGTGGGGCGGGTCACGCGGCTCCCTCCGGGGTGCGGGCGGCCGCCGCGGACCGTGGGCCGCCGGCGGCCGGTACCGGGTCCACGACGAGCATCCGCAGCGGGGTCGGGTTGAAGTCGTTGCAGGGGTTGTTCATCTGCGGGCAGTTGGACACCAGCACCAGGACGTCCCGCTCGGCGCGCACCGCGACCCGCCGGCCCGGCGCCGACATGCCGTCCACGATGCCCAGCGCGCCGTCGGCCTCGACGGGCACGTTCATGAACCAGTTGAGGTTGGAGACGAGGTCCCGCACGCCGAGGCCCCGCCGGCCGGCCTCGGCGAGGAAGTTCTCGCGGCAGCCGTGCTGGAACATCACATGGTGGCCGTAGCGCAGGGAGTTGGACTCCTTGCCGCAGGCGCCGCCGATGGTGTCCTGGCGGTCGATCTCGTTGGCGACGACGGTCATCAGCGGGCGGCCCTCGTTGCTGCGCAGCACGGTGCCGGTGCGCACATAGGCGTTGCCCTGCCAGGCCAGGGTGTCGGGGACGCTGTAGCGCTCCTCGGGGTCGTCGGCGTCGTAGAGCAGGCAGTCGGCCGACTGGTTGCCGCCGACATCGACGATCGTCAGGACGTGCCCCTTCCTCACCACCGCCGACCAGGGCGCGTTGGGGGCCACCGTCTCGTCCAGGACGACGGCGCCCTCGACCAGGCTCGCTCCCCTCTCCAGCCGGGAGCCCTCCGCGTACACCGCGCCGACCGGGACGGTGGAGGCGACGGTGCCGCTCGAGACAGTCGGGTGGACGGTCGGGGTGTTCTCGGTCCGCGTGCTCGCCATGTCACAGTCCCCGGGCTTCGCAGTAGTCGACGGTGTTCAGGTACGCCCGGCGCAGTTCCGGTGTGGCGGTGAACCGCGGGCCGTCCGGGCCGGTCGGGGCGCCGCGCCAGGCGTGCACCCGCAGCGGCCCGACGACGTAGTTCGGGCGCGGATCCAGCGGGTGGGCCACATTGGCGACCAGCACCAGCAGTGGCATCTCCGCGACGAGTTCGACGTGCGTGCCGGGGCCGGCACCGCCTCGCCAGGCGAGGGTGCCGTCCGCCTCGACGCGTACGCCCTGGAAGAAGGACAGGCTGGGCGGCAGATCGCGCCGGCCCAGACCGTGCTTGGCGGCGGCCTTCAGGAAGAGGGAACGGCCGGACGGGGACGGCCCCTCGGGCCGGGCGTCGCCGTACTTGCGCTCGTTCCAGGCGTCGGTGGTGGTGCCGCAGAAGGCGTCGTGCCGGCCGGAGGAGTCACCGCTGACGACGGCCAGGACCCGGCCGTCACCGGACAGCAGCGGGTGGTTCTCGCCCAGGTAGGCCTGCCATGGGATCTTCAGGGTGTCGGCGACGTTGAGCCGCTCGACCGGTTCCAGCGCGTTGAAGAGCAGCAGGTGGGCACAGGCGTCACCGGTCGGGTCGTCGAACCGCAGCCGGCTGCCGCGGGCGAGGACCTTGTGCGTGTAGCCGCCGGGTGCCACCGTCTCCGCCCACACCAGCGCGGCCGGTTCCACCCCCGGCGGGCGGTACGGGCTGCCGGACGCCGGAAGGTACGGCATCCACGCACTGCCCTGGCCGCTCTGGGCACGGGCGTCGTCGCGGGCGCTGCGGACGCTGTCGGTCAGGTGCAGATCGCGCGTGGTCATGGATGTCCCGTCATCCTCTCGTCGGTGGGTCGTCGGTACGTCGTCGGTGGTGATCGGCGCTCGACCGGTGCTCGACCGGTGCTTGACCGGTGCGCCGGGGCGCGTCGCCCGCGGCGCCACCGGATCCGTCAGGCCGGCTCGGTGACGGTGCGGGCCCCGGCGGGCAGCTCGGTGTGCGTGTGGGGTACGTGCCTCAGCTCGATACGGCGGTGCAGTCGGCGGGCGACGAAGTAGGCGGCACCGACGGCGAGGCTCAGCCCGATGAAGAGCAGTGCGCTCCACCGCAGCCACCACGTGCCGCCGGTGAGGTCGTAGATCTCGGCACGGGGCCAGATCAGGTTGAGCGTCATACCGGCCTGGTAGAGCACCGCTGCCGCGTTGACCGCAATTCCCCAGGGCCCCATCGAGAACAGGTGCCGCCCCGTCTCGTCGATGCCGCGCGGAAGCCCGCCCGCGCCCCGGTGCCGGATCCGCGCGATGAGCAGCGGAAGCGTCACGCCCAGGTAGGCCAGGTACAGCATGGCGATGCAGAGGCTGGAGAGGGCGGTGAAGATCGCCGACTGCCGGACGTCGACCAGGAGCGCGATCGCTGCACCGGCGCCCACCACGATCGACGTGATGACCGGCGTACCCGTGCGGGCCGAGACCTTTCCGAGGTGCCGGTGGAACGGCAGGGCGCCCTCGCGCGCCATGGAGTACATCATCCGTGCCCCCGAGGTCTGCACGGCCAGGGTGCACGCGAACACTGCGACCGCCACGCAGCACAGCAGCAGTCGGCCCAGCACCCCGCCGAGCCGGTCGGTGAGCACCCAGGAAAGACCGCCCGCGGCCAGCTTGCCGTCGGTCAGGCTGCGTGCCGCCATCAGCCCGGCGAGTATCAGCAGCGCGCCGCCGACGCCCGACGTGACCAGCGCCCGCAGGATGGTCCGGGGCGTGGTCCGGCGCGGACTGTGGGTCTCCTCCGCCAGCTCGCCCGCCGAGTCGAAGCCGACCATGACGTACGCCGCCATCAGCGAGGACGCGAGAAAGGCCCCGGCATAGCCATCGTGGCCGGCCCAGCCGGTGTGATGGACCACCACCTGCGGCCCCCGCTCGGGAAGGAAGAACAGCACCAGCACCAGCGCGACCACACCGAGGATCTCGACCGTGACGCCGAAGCTGGTGGCGGCGGCCATCTGGCGGATGCCCAGGATGTTCACCACCGTGGTGATCACCAGCAGTACGCAGCCCAGGAGCACCGCGTTCTGCGCGCCGGTCGGGGACCCTACCGAGGGATCGGCGCCCGGTCCGCCGACGATCTGGAACCCCGACCAGATGCCCGGCAGCACGGCCTGCGCCGCGATCGCGGCCGCCGCGACGGTGAGAACCTGCCCGATGATCATGATCCAGCCGACGAACCAGCCCACCGTGGTGCCGGCCAGCCGGCTCGACCACTGGTAGACCGCCCCCGATATGGGCCAGCGCGCCGCCAGTTCGGCGAAACAGAGCGCGACCAGCAACTGACCCGCGAAGACCAGCGGCCACGTCCAGAAGAAGGCCGCGCCGCCGAGACCGTAGCCGAGGCCGAAGAGCTGGAAGACAGTGGTCAGGATCGACACGAAGGAGAAGCCCGCGGCGAACGACGCGAAGCCGCCGACTCCGCGGCGCAGTTCCTGCTGGTAGCCGACGGGGGCGGCAAGGGTCGTGACACCGCCGTCAGGGCTCTGCCCAGGGGGGATTTGGGGCCCGCTCATCACCGTACCTCCGGTCGATCGAGGGATACCTGTCGATCGACAGGTATTGCGATGGTGGGCCGGACCGGTCTCACCCCCGAGTCCCCGGAGTTAACTTCATGTATCCGCCGCGAACGGAACACGCGTTCGTGCGGGCGGGGACGTAGGTGCAGGACGAAACGGTGCTGCGTGCGCCATTCCATCGCCGCGTCCTTCCGCATCTGGGCCTGCTCCAGGGGCTGTCCGCCCTCGCGCTGCCGGCGTTCGTCCCCTGTCTGACCGCGCTCGTCCGCAGGTACGGCAGCGACGCCCGGACGTCGTCCGCGCGCTGGCTACGGTCGCCGGAACTCTCCTCCTGCTTTCCGCCAGTACCAGCTGGGTTCTGGCCCAGATCGGCTCCAGGGCGCAGTTGTCCACGTATCGTGCTGTCTCTGATCTGCCCTTCATCACCGGTGCGGGCCCGGCTATCACCGCCCTTGGCATGGCGGAGGCGGCTCGGTGTTCATTGACGCGGTGCGGCCGGGCTGGGCAATGCTCAAGCGCGCACGCTGCGAATCGTCGAGGAAGCATCGAAAAGCGGGGACGGCACACTGCGGCTGATCGTCTTCATGGGAGCGGCCACCTTCGCCGCACTTACCCTCGGTGATGGCGCCTGGCTCGCGGGTCTGCTCTAGCCGTGCTGAGGCGCGATCCAGATTTTTCGGAGTTCGGCGGTCTGAGGATGTCGAGAACGTGCCACCGGCTCCGTCCCAGGGACATCAGCGGCCACCACCGGCCGCAAGAGGAAGACGGAGAAACCAGCATGGCGATTCAGCGGATGGACAACATCGGCATCGTCGTCGAGGACATGGATGCCGCCATCGCGTTCTTCGTGGAACTCGGTATGGAGCTGGAGGGCAGGGCGGAGGTCGAGGGCCTCTTCGCCGACCAGTGCACCGGACTCGACGGCGTCCGCTGTGACATCGCGATGGTCCGGACCCCGGACGGTCACAGCCGGCTCGAGCTGGCGAAGTACCGCAGCCCCGCGGTGATCAGCGCCGGGCCGCGCAACCGGCCGCACAACATTCTGGGCACGCACCGCATCATGTTCGCCGTCGACGACATCGAGGACACCGTTGCCCGCCTGCGCCCTCACGGCGCCGAACTCGTCGGCGAGATCGCCCGGTTCGAGGACAGCTATCTGCTCTGCTACATCCGCGGCCCGGAGGGCATCATCGTCGGACTGGCCGAGCAACTGCGCTGAGAAGGAGAAACCGAACCATGCAGCCGAACAAGATCATTAGGTTCTGAACCGCCCGATCAGCCAGGAGCTGCTGGCCCGTGACGTGACCCGCCTGGCCTACGTCGCCAAGGACGGAACCCCGCGCAACGCACCGATCGCCTTCACCTGGAACGGGTCGCACATCGTCACCCCATTTCGGCTCCGCCGCCCACCCGGTGTGCAGGGCAGGGCTTTCGACGGCCACGGTCAGCATCGGCTCGGGCAAGGACCACGGCATGCGGTGATGCCTTCCACGTCGACCACCGGCAGCCCCGTCGAGCAAGGAGCAGTCGCCCGGCAGCCAGTCACTGCAGCCCGGCGCTGCGGAGGTTCCGCCGATGAGTTTCCGGCGGTTGTGCGGTCTACCCGTCGACGAAGGGAGCGCACCATGCGCGAGATCATCGTTTGCACGTTCCTGACGCTGGACGGCGTCATGCAAGCGCCGGGCGGTCCGGACGAGGACGCTGAGAGCGGCTTCGAGCACGGCGGCTGGCAGAAACCGGTGGCCGACGACGAGGTCGGCACGGCCATCGCCGGTTGGTACGAGCAGTCCGACGCGATGCTGCTCGGCCGCAAGACGTACGAGATCTTCGCGTCGTACTGGCCGACCGCCGATCCCGACAACCCGTTCACCAATCGGATGAACAGCATGCGCAAGTACGTGGCGTCTCGGACCCTGACGTCCGTCGAGTGGCAGAACTCCACGCTGCTGGAGGGCGACATCGTCGATGCCGTACGCAAGCTGAAGGCGTCCGACGGTGGCAACGTCAACGTCGTCGGCAGCGGCGACCTCGCCCAGACCCTCATGCAGCACGGCCTCGTCGACGAGTACCGGCTGACCATCCATCCGGTGATCATCGGCACCGGCAAGCGGCTGTTCGCCGACGGAGCGATCCCCACTGCGCTGGTGCCGGTCAGCGTCTCGACGACGAAGGGCGGCACCATCGTCGGCGTCTACCGGCCGAACGGTAAGCCCAGCTACGACAGCTACTAGTAGGGCGCGTATCGGGTCGTGATCAATGAGCGGGATTTCCTCTCGCGCTGATCTTCGATCCGGTAGACCGTCTTGCATGACACGTGCGCAACTGGCCGATGTGGAATGGGAGTTCATCGAGCCGTGCCTGTCGATCGGCGAGTATGGCCCGTATCCGGTGCGGCTGCGGCAGCAATTCGAGGGGGTGCTGTGGCGGTTTCGGACGGGCGGGCAGCGGCGGGAAATGCCCGCCGACTCGAAAAAGGGGGCGGTTGCGAAGAGCAAAGCGGGCGGAAGGCCGAAGACGATCCCGGGCGGGAAGAGCGACGGCGCATCCGGCGCCGTCGCAAATCCGGCTGAAGTCCGCACTCCTGGGACGCTCCCGGGGCGGGCAGACCAGAAAGGTCCACCTCGCCGCCGACCGCAGGTGCCGTCCGCTGGCTTCCGTCTTGACCGCTGGGCAGGCCGTCTACGGCCCGCAGTTCATCCCCGTACTGGACAAGGTGCGCGTCCGCGGGCCCGCCGGGCGTCCCGGCACCCGCCCGGACACGGTCGCAGGGGACAAGGCGTACGCGTCCCACAAGAACCGCGCCTACCTGCGGCGTCGCGGTATCCGCTGCACCATTCCGGACAAGGCCGACCAGGTCCGCAACCGCAAGAAGCGCGGGTCCAGCGGTGGCCGGCCACCGAAGTTCGACCCGGAGGACTGCAGGGCGCGGCACGCGGTCGAGTGCGGCATCAATTGCTTCAAGAGACATCGAGCCGTGGCCACCAAGTACGACAAACTCGCGGTCCGCTGCGAGGTTACCGTCCTCGTTGCCGCCGTCAACGAGTGGTTGTGACGTACTGGTCCGACGACAACTCGAACACCCGTACTCGCCGACCGCAGGTGGGATTGACGGTCTCACGGACCGGATGCATCCCCAGTTTGGTCATGATCCGTTCGGAGGCGTCGTTGCCCACTTGAGTGATGCTGATGATCCGCTCCAGCCCTCGCTCTTCGAACCCGAACCGTACAGCGGCCGCAGCGGCCTCGGTGGCCAAGCCCTGCCCCCAGTGGGAACGTCCCAGCCGCCAGCCGACCTCAACCGCCGGCAGTACCTCCGGCAAGAAGTCGGGCACCGAAAGGCCGGTGAATCCGGCCAGCTCGCCAGTGGACCGGATCTCCACGGCGAACAGGCCGAAGCCCTGTGACTCCCACTCGCTTTCCCATGCCTGGACCCCGCCGCGAGTCTGCTGTTCGTCACGGACGCTGCCGTCACGGATCCACCGCATGACCTCGGGGTCGGCATTGACGGCAGCCATGGGCGCAACGTCTTCCTCGCGCCAGCGACGCAGGATCAAACGGGGAGTCTCAAGCGTGACCATCCAATCATTCTGGATCACAAATGGGCTCTCCGTCATCCTCACCAGGCACTTTCGATACACGTCCTACGGCCGATCTCGTCCAATTCAGCGAGTTCCTCGTCAGAGAGCGAGAGTCCCGCGCCGACGACATTCTCGCGCAGGTGCGCCACCGACGAGGTGCCGGGAATGAGCAGGATGTTCTGCGACCGCCGCAGCAGCCAGGCCAGGGCAACCGACATCGGCGTCGCGTCCAGCCGGGTGGCCACGGCGGAAAGCGCCGTGGACTGCAGTGGGAAGAAAGGCACGTAGACAATGCCCTTGTCCGCGAGAACGTCGATCAGCTCGTCGTCCTGACGGTGGGCGAGGTTGTACATGCTCTGCACGCACACGATTGGCGCGATCGCCTGCGCCTCGGCGACCTGTTCCGCCATCGCGTCACTCACTCCGAGGTGCCGGATCAGGCCCTGCTGGAGTTCGACGGGTCTCGAAGGGCTCGGCGATCGAGCCGGACCGGGGACCCAGGGCGTCCGCCCTCGGGACGGGCGGGTCCCGGGGCCGTCACGGCCCCGGCGGGCGAGATGGCTCCCGGAACCCCTTCTGGGTCGCTGACCAGCATGTACGCCTGGGTCAAGTTGGTCAGGACCACGACGAGCCGCTCACCCTGGGAAACTCGTCCCGCCCCTGGAGCTGGCTGGCTATCGGCTGGCGCTCACGCCGGCATCATCCCGCCGGCTCACCGTAGGGGCCGCGCCGCTTTGCAGTCGGTCGCCTTCGCCCGGGCTTGTGCGCAGGCGTGGACCCGGGTGAGAACGCCCGGCGGGCAGGGACTGTGTGGAGGTTCCCTGCCCGGGCGCAGCGCAGCGTTCAGTACTGTTCGGTCTCCACGAAACCGCCGTCCGTGTCGTTGTTCGCGCCGAAGGCGTCGGCAGCGGCGGTGGGGTCGAATCCGGGCGGGCTGTCCTTGAGGCCCAGGCCCAGGCCGGCCAGCTTCGCCTTGACCTCGTCGATGGACTTCGCACCGAAGTTGCGGATGTCCATGAGGTCGGCCTCGGAGCGCGCCAGGAGCTCGCCCACGGAGTGGACTCCCTCTCGCTTGAGGCAGTTGTAAGAGCGGACGGTGAGCTCGAGCTCCTCGATCGGCAGGGCGAGATCGGCGGCGAGGGCGGCGTCCGTGGGGGACGGGCCCATGTCGATGCCCTCGGCGTCGATGTTCAGCTCGCGGGCGAGACCGAACAGCTCGACCAGCGTCTTGCCGGCGGAGGCCATGGCGTCACGCGGACGCATCGCCTGCTTGGTCTCGACGTCGACGATCAGCTTGTCGAAGTCGGTGCGCTGCTCGACACGCGTGGCCTCGACCTTGTACGTGACCTTCAGAACCGGCGAGTAGATCGAGTCGACCGGGATACGGCCGATCTCCTGGCCCACCTGCTTGTTCTGCACGGCGGAGACGTAGCCGCGGCCACGCTCGACCGTCAGCTCCATCTCCAGCTTGCCCTTGCCGTTGAGCGTGGCGAGGACGAGGTCGGGGTTGTGCACCTCGACACCGGCCGGGGGCGCGATGTCGGCGGCGGTGACCAGACCCGGACCCTGCTTGCGCAGGTACATCACGACCGGCTCGTCGTGCTCCGAGGAGACGACCAGCTGCTTGATGTTGAGGATCAGGTCGGTGATGTCCTCCTTGACGCCCGGCACGGTGGTGAACTCGTGCAGGACGCCGTCGATGCGGATGCTGGTGACAGCGGCACCGGGGATCGACGACAGGAGGGTGCGGCGGAGCGAGTTGCCGAGGGTGTAGCCGAAGCCCGGCTCCAGCGGCTCGATCACGAACCGGGAGCGGAACTCGTCGACGACCTCTTCAGTGAGGGACGGACGCTGAGCAATCAGCACGGGGTGTTGCCTCCAGTGATTTGGCGCCCGTTTGTGACGCCGTTGACACCACGAAGGGTACGGGCCATACGGGCGATTCGGTGTCCGGCGAGGCCGAACCGCCCGTCTCCCAACTCAGCCAGGAGGCTTCGGGGGCCCCGCTCCGCCGCCCTCGCCGGCGACCAGGACGCCGCTGGGCGTGTCGAGTTGACCCTGCCGGAGAGCGGAGTATGCGGCGGCGCGGGCATGATTGACGAGCTCCGAGGCAGCTCAGGCTGGCACGGGCGGCGGCTGCTACGGGGCCCTGACCACCCCGCAGACCGGCGTTGCCACCCCGGCCTCCTCGGGTGGCTGCTGACTCCCGTGCCCGACCTCGATGCTCGCGGGGCCGCGACCGGAACCGGGGACAGTGCTGCCGGGCTGTGGCTCAGGCGTCGATGATGACGGGGATGATGAGGGGCTTGCGGCGGTGGGTGCGGAACGCCCAGTTCGCCACGGCGCGGGCGAGGAGCTGTTCGAGTTGGTGCGCGTCCCCGACGCCTTCCTCGGCCGCGGTGGCCAGGGTCTTCTCGATGACGGGGATGACCGGCTCGAAGGTGGTGTCGTCGTGGACGAAGCCGCGGGCCAGGAAGTCGGGCGCCTCGGCGAGGGCGCCGGTGTCTGCGTCGACGATCGCCACCACCGTGACCACGCCTTCGGCGGCGAGGGTGAGGCGGTCCTTGAGGGAGGCTTCGGTGGCGCCGCCGACTTCCATGCCGTCCACGTAGACGTTGCCGGCGGGCACCTTGCCGGTGATGGACGCGCGCCCGTCGACGAGGTCGACGACGACGCCGTCCTCGGCGATGACGACCCGGTCGGGGTCGACACCGGTACGGATGGCGAGGTCGCCGTTGGCCCGCAGGTGGCGCCATTCGCCGTGCACGGGCATGACGTTGCGGGGTTTGACGATGTTGTAGCAGTACACGAGTTCGCCGGCGCTGGCGTGCCCGGAGACGTGCACCTTGGCGTTGCCCTTGTGGACCACGTGAGCGCCCCACCGGGTGAGTCCGTTGATCACCCGGTAGATGGCGTTCTCGTTGCCCGGGATGAGGGAGCTGGCGAGCAGGACGGTGTCGCCCTTGCCGATGCGGATCATGTGGTCACGGTTGGCCATCCGTGACAGCGCGGCCATCGGTTCGCCCTGGGAGCCGGTGCACACCAGAGTGATCTTGTGGTCCGGGAGCTTCTCCAGCTCCTTCGTGCTCACCACCAGACCGGACGGGACCTTCAGATAGCCCAGGTCACGGGCGATGCCCATGTTGCGGACCATCGACCGGCCGACGAAGGCGACCTTGCGGCCGTGCTGGTGGGCGGCGTCCAGGATCTGCTGGATGCGGTGCACATGGCTGGCGAAGCTGGAGACGATGACCCGGCGCGGCGCGGTGCGCATCACCTGCTCGATCGCCGGGTTCAGCTCACGCTCGGAGGTGGTGAAGCCGGGTACTTCGGCGTTGGTGGAGTCGGTGAGGAACAGGTCGACGCCTTCCTCGCCCAGGCGGGCGAAGGCGCGCAGATCGGTGATGCGGTCGTCGAGAGGGAACTGGTCCATCTTGAAGTCGCCGGTGTGCAGCACCATCCCGGCCCGGGTGCGGATCGCGACCGCGAGGCTGTCGGGGATGGAGTGGTTGACCGCCACGAACTCGCAGTCGAAGGGCCCGAAGCCGCGCCGGTCGCCCTCCCGCACCCGCACCGTGCGCGGCCGGATGCCGTGTTCCTTGAGCTTGGCCTCCAGGAACGCCAGCGTCAGCTTGGAGCCGACGACGGGAATGTCGGACCGCTCGCGCAGCAGGTACGGCACGCCGCCGATGTGGTCCTCGTGGCCGTGGGTGAGTACCACGGCCACGATGTCGTCCAGCCGGTCCCGGATCGAGGTGAAGTCCGGCAGGATGACGTCCACGCCGGGCTGGGTCTCTTCGGGGAACAGCACGCCGCAGTCGACGATCAGCAGCTTGCCCGCATGCTCGAAGACGGTCATATTGCGGCCGATCTCACCCAGGCCGCCCAAAGCGATGACCCGCAGTCCTGCTGCGGGAAGGGGCGGGGCGGCTTTCAGCTCGGGGTGCGGATGACTCATGCCTTGACGCTACCGCAGGTTGGAAAGGTGATCCATTGCCTGTTCGATGTCTCTGCTTCTCGGCGGAGGGGTGCCCGTGACGGGTGCCCTGTGCCCTTGGAACCTTCGGCTCATGCCGACGGCCGGGACAGGAAACGTTGAAGGCGGTACTGCTTGCCGCGCGCAAGCGTACGCCAGGCGTGTGCGAGAAGCTCTCGTGCACGTTGTCATGCCGCCCGGATTCGGCTGCCTCCTGGCCGCCATGCGCTGGTGTGCGTCATGCGTCCGATGCTGCCACCCGCCACTGGCAGCTCCGCTGCTTGCTGCGGCCAACGGGACCCCCTATGTACGCGACCGGCAGCAGCGCTTGCCACCCCATAGCCAAACGGCAGCAGCCAGCACATGAGGTCCCCTGGGGAATGGGACTTTCGGACGTGCGCCGTCGTTGGGGCGGCTATGCGGGGAGAATCGGCGGGTGCTGTCCCGCGCCGGGGTCTGACTCGTGTGAGAGTGGGCCCGGGCGTCTGGTTACGGATGTGTCGATCTTCGGATGCGGGTCTGCGTCCCGCAGGAACCCGCCATGTTCCACCGCAGCCTGCGGGACAACATCGCCTTCGCCCGGCCCGGCGCCACCGACGAAGAGATCCACGCGGCGGCCGCGGCTGCGTACGTCATGGAGTTCGCCGACCAGCTGTTCCAGCTGTTCCCCCCCAGCGGCGGTGTGAGTGCCGGGCTGCCTGACGCGGCCGTGGCGGTGGGGTGGGAGGAGGCCGTCACAGACGCGGTGACCGGCAAGGGATCACCTGAAGGGGCTTCGAAATTTCGGACGCTATTCGGAAAGTCGGGGTGGTACGGATACTGGAGAGGCGACCGGCAATGTCGACGCCGTCTGCGAAACCGGCCCCGCTCCGCTGTCCATCCGCACAGTGCGGCCGTTCTCGATCGGCTTGACCTGCGGCGTTTCACTCATAAAGCCCTGCGAATGTTTCGGTGTTGCTCGTGAACCATGCGAGAGGTATTGACGCCGTTCACCGGTTCCCTATTATCCAGATTGCCCGACACTTCGACCCTTGTTCGGTATAACGAACACACCTCAAGCCGCTCCACTCGCACAACAGGACGCCTCCGGGTCACGCCCACCGCAACGGCCGAGCCGCAAGGAGCGTGTCGCACGATGCATATGTCATGGCCTCGCCAATCCTTCTCCCGTCGTCGTGCGCCTCCCGCGCCGCAGCTCGGACGGCTCGCGGAGTGCGTGGGGTCACCCTGCGGCGGGCCTGCACCACGACGATCAACGTCCGACACAGGCCGGTGCGTTTCGCAGTAGCCCGAAGACGCCGGGCGCCACCGGTCTTTCAGAAGGTCTCGCAGGACCGGGAAGCCGCGAGGGGGGCGGCGCGGTGCCCACGGACCGCTACGAACCGCACCACATCGACAGTCCGGACAGCCTCTGACGGGGCCAACCGGAACCGCTTACTCAAGGATTACGAGGTCCCCATGCGCAGACGAAGTTCCAGCCGCAGACATCTGTCTGTGGTGCTCGCCGCTGCGGTCGCGGCCCTGGTCGCGTTGGCGGCGACACTCGTCGCCAGCCCGGCTCAGGCGGCCACCGGCGGCGCCTTGCGCGGTATTGGTTCCGGCCGGTGTCTCGATGTGCCGAACGCCAGCCAGACCGACGGCACGTACCTGCAGATCTGGGACTGCTCGGGCGGGACCAACCAGCAGTGGACGTTGACGGACAGCAACCAGCTGACCGTGTACGGCAACAAGTGCCTGGATGTTCCGGGCCACGCCACCGCGGCCGGTACCCGGGTGCAGATCTGGACCTGTAGCGGCGGCGCGAACCAGCAGTGGCGGGTGAACTCCGACGGCACGATCGTCGGCGTGGAGTCCGGGCTGTGCCTGGACGTCACGGGCTCCGGCACGGCCAACGGCACGGCGGTGGAGATCTGGACGTGCAACGGCGGCAGCAACCAGAAGTGGACGGGCCTGTCCGGGACGTCGACCCCGCCGGGGGGCGGCACGTGTTCTCTTCCGTCGACGTACCGGTGGACGTCGACGGGTGCGTTGGCGCAGCCGGCGAACGGGTGGGTGTCGCTGAAGGACTTCTCCAACGTGGTGTACAACGGCAAGCACCTGGTCTACGCGTCGAACGTGTCGGGATCGGGGTACGGCTCGATGGCGTTCAGTCCCTTCACGAACTGGTCGGACATGGCGTCGGCCGGCCAGACCGGGATGAGCCAGTCCACGGTGGCGCCCACGCTGTTCTACTTCGCGCCCAAGAACGTCTGGGTGCTGGCGTCCCAGTGGGGTGCGTGGCCCTTCTTCTACCGCACGTCGAGCGACCCCACCAACCCCAACGGCTGGTCCTCGCCGCAGCCGCTGTTCACCGGCAGCATCCCCAACTCCGCCCCGATCGACCAGACCCTGATCGGTGACGGTCAGAACATGTACCTGTTCTTCGCCGGTGACAACGGCAAGATCTACCGGGCCAGCATGCCGATCGGGAACTTCCCTGGCAGCTTCGGCTCGTCGTACACGACGGTCATGAGCGACTCGACGAACAACCTGTTCGAGGCGGTGCAGGTCTACAAGGTTCAGGACCAGAACCAGTACCTCATGATCGTTGAGGCGATAGGTGCGAACGGGCGCTACTTCCGCTCGTTCACGGCCTCCAGCCTGAGCGGTTCGTGGACCCCGCAGGCCAGCAGCGAGAGCAACCCCTTCGCGGGCAAGGCCAACAGCGGTGCCACCTGGACCAACGACATCAGCCACGGTGACCTGGTCCGCAACAACCCCGACCAGACCATGACCATCGACCCCTGCAACCTGCAGTTCCTCTACCAGGGCAAGTCCCCCACCGCGGGCGGCCCCTACGACCAACTGCCGTGGCGGCCGGGTGTCCTCACCCTGCAGCGCTGACCTGCCTGATTCACGGTGATCGCGATGTGGTGCGGTCCGCCGACGCGTAGACGAGCGGTTTACTGCGTGGGCGACTCCACCTGCTGACCGGTACGCACCACCTCCAGGAACCCCAGCCCTGCGCCGACTGGGGTTCCTCTCTTTTGTGGGACTTTCATCGTGGGTACGGACCGAGCACTACGACGCCACCGGGGACACCGCTTGCCGGGCGTGACGTGCCGTGCATTCCGCAAGTTCCATCCGGGCTCGACCTGTCCGTGTCGTCCTCGCCGTCACCCTCCTCGAGGCGTCGTCACCACCGGTGGCGTCTACGGCCCGGAGGCCGACGCTGTCGTCCAGGACGAGCTCGCCGCCGACGCCGAAGACGAACGCGTGCAGCAGCTGCAGGACGAGCAGCGCCGCCAGCAGCAGGAAGCCGGAGCCGGCCGCCGCGCCGCTCTCGCCCCGGACGTCTTGCGCCACGCCCTTATGGGCACGCTGGCCCGTACGGCCTGCTGGACTCGCTCAGCGGTGACGAGCGGGCGGTTGTGGGCCGACGGTCCGAGTCCGACCCGGCGGCCGCGTTCGCCTTCGACGCGGTGCTCGCCCGCGCGTACGAGGTCGGCACCGGGGGCTGCGCGGGGACCGCGTCATGACGGGCCGCCCGGAGACGCTCGTGGTCGCCACGTGGGCGGAGTCGGAGTCGACAGTCGGCGGCCATCACGCCGACTGTCACGCCGCCGCCCGGCCACGCGACAGCGGCCGCCCGCATGCCCGATATGGGCGCGGCTTCCCGGTGCGCTCATGACTTCAGTGACGTGTGACAGCGAATGTTGATGGTTCGCCACTGGCGGAGGCTGTGGTCAGTGGCCGCCGCTCGGGGGCTCGCAGCCTGTGCCGTCGGGGTAGCCGCCGAAGGCATCCGCCTTGGTGGAGTCACTGCTCATCGTGCCCTCCACGCACCAGGGAGAGGCGCCGATGTCGATGAGGAAGCCGACCCCGGCGGACCCGTCCTGGTACGCCTGCACCTTCCCGGCGGAGTAACCGAGGCTGGTGAGCGCGTTGCGGACCTTGTCCGGGGCGAAGTCGCCGCGCTGGCGCAGCGGTTCGAGTGCACTCTTGACGCGTCCGACGGCGGTGAGTCCGTCGCAGCGGCTCTGGCCGTGGAGCGGGATGGGAACTGTGAAGCCGTGGTTTTCGGCGTAGTGGTCGGTCGGCGGCACGGTTGAGCTGGGGGTAGTGGCGGCCGTGGGCGCGGTCCGCTTCGGGCTCTCGCCGGGGCAGGGGAAGTCCGCTGGTGTACTCGGCGTCGATATGCCGGTCGGCGTTGGATGCGAACGCCGGTACGCGTCGGCGGTGTCGCCTGCCCGCTGCGTTCCGCACCCCGCCGCCAGCAGGGCAATCACCGCCAACGGCAGCATCCCGAGCCGGGCTCTCGTCTTCCTTGGCGTCGTCATCCCCCGATCCTTCCCCGCAGCTCGGTGAGCGTCATGAGTACTTCTACTCATCCGGCCACACCACCCCGGTCAGCCTTCGGCGGCAAACCTCGCTCGCGGCCGGCCTGGCGCCACCACGTCAGGGGCCGGAAGAACTCCGGGACGCCGTGGCTGAGTTACTCGTCCAAGCTCAGCGGGCTCGCGGTGCGAGACGGCGAAGTCGTCGCGAAGGCGATCGCCGCCAAACAGCGCGCCGTTCACGCCCTGCCGGCGGGCGGTACACAGGGGCACTGAAGGGCCAACCACCCGCCAGCCGCGTCCCCAATCTCACAGGGCAACACAACTAGGGCGCCGCAGCGCCGCCGGTGGTGTCTGCTGGGGTGGCTGCGGGAGCGTCCGCAGTGCGGCTCGCCTGCTCGTCGGCTGCTTCCAGCAGGCGGAGGGCAGGCGGGTTGACGGGTTGTGGTGTTCCCTGCAGGTCGTACTGGAACAGTGCGATTCCCTGCTGAGATGCCCACGCGATGGCCGGCGGGGTGTAGCCGGCCATTGAAAAGAACAGCGCGGAACGCTGCTTGGCGGCCGCTACGCCGTGAAGTTGCTGGACGGTGGGACGGGTGGTCGGGCTTCCTTCCTTCTTCACCTGAGCCACAGCGCGCTCGGCAAGGACGTCGATGCCTTCGTCCGCACCGACGGGAGTGGCCACGGCATCGGTGAAGCCCAGATAGCGCATCCAGTCGACGGCAGCGAGTTCCGCGTCCCGGGCGTCCCGGATCAGCCGTTGTACGGGGCGATGGGCTGCGGCAGTGGACGGGGCGGCCGCCGCGGCCTCTTCCCGGGCCGCCAGAGCGACTCGCAGGCGCGGATTCTGGGAGAACGAGAAAACCAACCCCCCGACCGTCAGCTGTCCCCAGCTCGCTTCAGGTGCGTCGATCACGTCCTCGGGCTGGGGGTCGAACCGGTAGGAGACGCCCTTGTCCGATACGGCCGCTCCTCGGTCGGTGAGGATCAGCAGGGCGGGGCGTTCCTTCAGCCCCTCGGTCGCCGACTGCGCGACACACAGAATCCGTTCGTCCACGGCGACGTGCCGACGGGCCAGTCGCTCCGCCTCGGCGTGAAGGCGTGGATTGCGCGCCTCGACCGTCTTTTCCAGGCAGTGGGCTATCGCCTCGCCCTGCGGCGTTCCCCGCGCCGGGAGATCATCGAGCAGTTCCCGCACCGCGCTTTGCAGCGCCCGCGCCGCTTCGCGTGCGCGGCGCTCCGCGATTTCGGTGGCAGCGGCCTGCCGCTCCCGCTCGGCGCGTGCGGCAGAACGGGCCCTCGTCCGGGCGTACCGCGCCGCATCGCGTTCATAGCGGGCGGTGTTGCGCCGGCCGGCCGGAGTCTTGCCGAGCAGCCACAGAACCGATCCGGTGAGGACGAAGACGGCTGCTCCGCTCGCCCACACGGCAGGGGACAGGAAGAGACCCACGAGCAGTACGAGCATTCCGATGGCCATCACAACGGCGAGCACCGCCGAGATCGACTCGACGCGGACATCGCTCGGTGAACGCGGTGCCCTCTTGCTCGGGGTGTCGACGGCACCGGTTGCCGGTGTCCCGGTCACCTCCACAGGCTGCTGGTCCGCGGGCGTCCGGCCGAGCCCACGGCAGCCTCCGGCACCCTGACCGTGGTAACCGATGACCCCGTCGCTCACCGGTGCCTTGCGCCCACACACCGGACATCTACCACTACCCACCGAACCCCCTCAATGTGCCCCTGTACGCAGGAGAACGAACAGTAATTGATTCCGCACCCACTGTCGGACACAGAGTTGGAGAGGTTCATGCGGGAAAGGAAGATCGACCACGCACTCTGGGCCAGAGAGTCGGGGGCTTCCTCGCCGGAGCGGAACTGCGGGCGCCAGCGCCCCAGACTGGGCAGCCCGAGTCACGACGCCTCGATGCGTCCGGTGTCGGAGTCCACCAGCGAGAGGAAGTCCCGTACGGCCTCCTCGAGATCGGCCCTGCCGACTTGCACCGGAGGGCGGCTGCGGAACCCGAGCCCGTACTGGGGGTCGGGAGCCACAGCTTGCGACTGCTGCTGGCAAGAACATCCCCGCGTCGGTCGCCCTGTGGGCCGAGGAAGCGTCATGGAGTTCCCCTTCGCTCCCGACGTCTGGCCCAAGCGTCTGGAGGGCAAGGAGGTCATCGCCGCGTACATGCGCCTGTACCCCGACCACATCGACCTTCACGACTTCCCCGCCTTGCCGATCCACCAGACCATCGATCCTTGATCGTTGATCACGGCTGTGTGGTGGGGAACGCGACTCGTGCGGTAATCATCAGCAACCGGCGGATCACGGGCCTGACGGCCGATGTGACCGCTGAACTCGTCGTCGAAGTCGGCCCGTTGTGGCATCAGCGCCGCCAGAGCAGGCTCGCCTCCCGCAAGCGGCAGCGGGCCGTGGGCGCTGGCGCGAAGCACCGGCTGGTGTTCGTCGACCGGCTCCTGGCCACACTCGTCCATCTCCGTCATGGGACCACTCACGGCGTGCTGGCCTGCTGGTTCGGGGTGGACCGCGCCACCATCACCCGGGCGATCAACGAGGTGCGGCCCCTGCTCGCCGAGCGGGGGTGCACCATCAGCCCCGACATGCGGCTGCGGACCCTGGCCGAAGTTGTCGACCATATGGGCGCGACTGGCAAGACTGGCATCATCGACGGCACCGAGATACGGGTCCGGAGGCCGGCTGCCGGACGCAAGGGCCGGGACAAGTTCATCTCCAGCAAGAACAAGCAGAACGCCGTCAAATCCATGGTGGTCACGGACGACGAGGGACGCGTGCTGTTCTGCAGCCCGACCCGGCCCGCGAGCTGCGCGGACATCACCCACGCCCGCCAGTTAGGGCTGGTCGAGCTCCTGGACGGCGGGCCCGCGGTCGAGATCCTCGCCGATGCCGGCTACCAGGGGCTGGGCGCACAGACCGGCGGACGCGTAGTGACACCACCGCCCGCAAGTTCAAGAAGAATGCCCCGGACTGAGACTGGATCCTGGGGACCACTGGGGCGCTCCGTCCCCACGGTCGCGTCGTTCTCGCGGACTGTCCGGTTTGGTCACTTGGTGTCCAAGGTGACCCAGGGCGCGACGGGTGGCGGGCGGGTCCGTCTGGGGAAATGAGCGGCAGAGTCCCCCTGGTACGCGGTACCGTGCGCCGATGTCAGCGATCAAGAAGTTCCAAGTCACCTTTGACTGCGCAGAACCTGAGCGCCTCGCTCGTTTCTGGTGCGAGGTGTTGGGGTACGTCGTACCGCCGCCGCCAGAGGGGTTTGCCACTTGGGATGATTTCAAGCTTTCGCAGCCACCTGAGCAGCGGGATTCATGGTTCGCCTGCATAGATCCCTCAGGCGTGGGCCCGCGACTGTACTTCCAGCGCATCCCCGAAGGCAAGATCGTTAAGAATCGGGTGCATCTCGATGTCCGGGTCGGCACCGGGCTCGTGGGGGACGAGCGCCTCGCCACGCTCGAAGCCGAGTGCGCACGACTGGTCGCGCTCGGCGCCACGCACGTGCAAACGCTGTATGCCGATGAGGAAAACGAGTCGTGCATCCCGATGCTGGACATCGAGGGCAACGAGTTCTGTATCGACTGAGCACTCTCCGAGCCGGGGAGCAGCCTCCCCAGGGCCGCTCTGGTCTCGTATGAGGCGGGAGTTACCCCATGAGGGCGAGGTTGTGCATCCGGGCGATGCCGAGCGTGGCGGTGTGAACGCCGTCGCCTTTCAGACGGCAGTCGCGAAGGATCTTCCATGCCTTCATCCGTGCGAAGGCGTGCTCGACGCGGGCGCGGACCTTGCGGTGGGAGGTGTTGTGCTCCTCCCTCCAGCAGGCAGTTCGGTCTGGCCGCGTTCACGGCGGTGCGGGATGAGCAGGCCGGTGCCCCGATAGCCGCCGTCCGCGATGGCCGTGGCCCGGCCGACGGCGGCCTTCGCACCGGAAAGTTCCCATGCCTTGCAATCGTTGCGGTTGCCCGTGACCGGTCGGCCGACGGCGACGACGAGTCGGGTATCGGCGTCGATGACGACCCGGTGGTTGGTCGAGTACCGGTAGTTCTTCGACTGCTCGGCAACCGTATGATCCCGCGTGGGCACTAGGGCCTGTGTGACGTTGTGATCAGCCAGTTGCCTTCAGCAGGTCGTTGATCCAGATCATTGAGGCACGGAGGTGGAGGCCGGCGAGGTAGCT